>RHAI01000023.1 GCA_010028705.1 bacterium | reverse complement strand
ATATTGGCCGACCTTGGCATTGGAGAAGTGGAGTGGATTCGTCCGGACGAACCGGCGAAGCGGATGACCATCATGGACCGTGGAAAAAAATTAAGGATTATTGATCCGTTTCCCCTCCACACCGACGATGTTGATTGCTTGCGAGATGCGGCGATTCCGATTCAGGGGATTTCGGGATTAATGTCGTTATCACGAAATATTGAATTAAATAAAATTCCGTTACTCGAAGTATTGCCCGATAATCAGGCGCTTTTTAAAGAAATCTTAGCCCTTGCCGAATCAATAGATCCAGGAAAAGTCGGATTGTTTAGATATTTGAATGTGTCTGAAGAGGTATTGAAATCGGTTCCATATGAGTATCTCACTGAATGGAATCCGTCGATTGAACGGTACGTCCCGACTGAAAAAAGGCCTCAGGATGTTGACTTCAATGAAAAAATACCCGGCACCGTGGGGAAATGGAGACCCAGTAGATATCAGATTATCAAAGGGAATCGCGACGAGTGTGTTGAATCGACGGAAGGCATCGTCGCTATCGGGGAATTAATGCGCAGTGAGGTGTTTCTTCGCCAGGTTGAGACGTTTAACCAATTTTTGTCTCATGATTCAGTGTATCCACGGTTATTAAAAAAAATCTCTTCGATTCACGAATCAATCCGGCCGTCGTCAGAACCTGACCCCTCGATTGGATGTCGCTTGAGTTAGTAACTGATTGCATCCGCCCCACCCATCTGCTAGGTTTAACCGGATATTCCATTGTCTTCCCCAAAAAAAATATAAGCGAGGTTTTTATGTATCGATTTTTAAAAGGAACAGGAGTAATTACGGCGTGTCTCGCATTAATGATTCCCATTTTTGGAATGATGTCTCTCCCGACTCCTCAAAAACCTGCAACGCCTCAATATGTGCTCGGGTTCGCAGACTCTGGCGCAGGGGGGCTGATATTTGCAGTCGATGCTTACCGCGAATTGCTCCCTTTTTTACAAAGCATTAGCTCCAAATATAATGTTGAATTTGTGTTTGATCATATTGGCGACACTAAAAATGCCCCCTATGGTCAAAAATCTCCCGAGCAGATTGCGTCACTGACTAAGAATTTCGTGGGTTACATGGTGAACGATGCCAGTGCCAATGTGGCTGTCATTGCCTGCAATACGGCCTCGACTGTCGTTGATGAGTCCATGGCGACGTATTTTTCTCAAACGTATTCAGGAATCCCGATAATGCCAATTATTGTGAAGAGTGCGGAGACATTGTACAAACGGGCCAAAGTCGTAGAAACCGCGGATGGCCGTCGTGAAATTACCATTGGTGTGTTAGCCACACCCGCAACTGTTGCGAGTGGCCAATATAAAAAGGCGCTCGAAAAAATTCATTCGGAACGTTTCGGTAAGGACGGGGTGGTCATGAATGTGTATTTTTATGGACCGAAACAATGGGTCTATAATATCGAACATGGTGCTTCAAAGGAGGCTAATCAAGCTGAGATCGCCGGGGATTTGAACTCATTTTTATCGGTTAAAGGGGCGGAAAAAGTGTCGGCTATTGGTTTGTTTTGTACTCATTTCCCATTTTTTAAAAATGAGATCGCAAATTATTTTTCAGCCCGGGGAATTAAAGATGTCGTTTTTGTTTCTCAGGGGAAAATATTTGCCGCAAAAATTCGATCAAAGATCGAGGCCGATATTGATTCTGGAAAAATTAAAAAACGGGCAGTCGCGCTCAATATTAAGTCCGTCCCCCATCCGGTGGTTAGGAGTCATATTACAGGCGATAATTTGTTAGAAATCAAAGGGGTATTATCCAAGATTGCTCCTGATATGGTCGATTCTGTAGTGTTTGATAAAGTAACAATTACTCCGGTTGCGATTTAAGGCCATCGATCGTTCCGGTACTTAATCGGGGGTAGGCTTCCTCGCTTCCGGTTTCAAAAAGTCAGATCTTATACAGTAAATTGACCGTAATATGCGGCCACCCTTTGATTGGTCTGAATGGGTGGTCCGGTGCTAACGGGAACTTGAAAATATTGGTCTTTATTGCTGTTGAAAAATTACTGAAATTTTTTTTATGTAAAATTCGATAACTAGGTGTGATCGATTGCAGTATTCGTTTCAAAAAAACAGGAGTTGATTTAATGACATATTTATCAGTTTCAATTATTTCTCCAGTATCGGCGGTTTCAGCCGGCCAGCCGTCCTCAAATACCTCCCAGGCCAATTCTCCGTCACGATTTCCTGGAAATTCCCATTTAAGTTCCAGCGTTCCTCACGCTACGGCCGTGATAACCTCCGATACCATCGAAATTCAGCAACGGCAATTGGTGCCGGTGGAAGTGTATGTACATGCGCCCGAGAGTGCTCCATCGCGAGATTCGTCTACCTGTTTTAAATTGCCACAGGACGGACTATCCTGGTACCGCGTCGGGCAGGAAAATCAGCCTGATTTTAGATTGCTTTTCGCATTGTCGCACATCGTCGCGGCTGGGGGGGCATTGGCGTGTGCGGTTTCGACTACGAAGTGTACGCTTCCCCTCCATGCCGTTTACATTGTTGGCGGGTCAAGTGTCGGTGGGTGTATCGCGAATTCGGTAGAAAATAATGGACAGGATCCTAACACCCCATTCCAAAATCTCGCGCGGTGTGGTCTTAATCGAGGCATCACATCGGGGGTAATAACCGGCGCTGCCGTTGGGATCAGCCTTGCGTTAGGTGATCCAATTTCGAGCGGGTTAAATTTGGGGCTAACTTCATCGATTAGCGAGGGATTTAATGGGGCGTTTTGCTACTTTCGCTCCTTGGGGGTTGTACCGGGCCCTGCGGGTTATCGTGTGAACTAACTTAGCTACGTTTGATGTTATTCAAAAAAATTGCGCTTAATCAGGTTCGAAATTATCGGTCTCTAAAGCCTGGATTAAATTACGACCAGATTAAAATCGTCGCTCAGTCAGTCTTAAACTCGGGGTACCCGCTCGATATGAAAATTACGGTGTTGGCTGCGCTTTACGACCGGCACCGTCGGGTTCTGGGGGAATTGCGGCTCGACAATCAAACTAAACCGATTCCTCCCGGGCGCAGTGGGTTCATGGATGCAAATATCGACTGTGGTTGCGATTTTGTCGATAACAAAATAATTGATATGTCTAGATTCTTTTCCGAGGAGCTACTGCCGTCTAATCAGGTTAAACCTTGGGTTGTTAAGGCGTTGACGAATCCAATTAATCCAATGCCCGGCGTTCCACTAATGACACTTTCTGAGGCGATCAACGTGTTTGATGCCCTTGACTTTTTTCAAATTAGCGGAGCTAGCGATTGGGTAACTGATTTATATGGCCAACTGTGGAGTCGAAAACCAGCGGATCAAACAGCATATTTTTTGCCTGACTTGATGAAGACTATTGATGCCACGCCGTCGCTGGCGTACGAGAATAAGTCTGTAGAACTTACCGATATCGATGACCGCCGACATTATGTTTTAACCCAAATTCAATCGGGCGAGATTAAGTCTGATGATCTGCTTTGGCTGTTTGCGTCGTTTCGCGACGTGTTGAAGGCCGACATTGATCCAATCACACTTCAATTGGCATCGAAATTTAAAAAATCACGAGAGTTGCAGCGATCGATTTATTTTCTATACGCATCGGTTCGGGATCAGTTGTCATCTGAAGAGGCCGCTTTAAAACGGGCTGAAACCATACAATCATCCTCTTTAACCCCCGGTCAAAAAGGTGCGATTTTAAAGTCGATATATAAAGCGACCGGGTATCATCTGTCGGCCGACGATGTGTTGAGAGAATACGAACTGATCTTGAACGCTCAACCCTTAAAACGGCAGGATAAAATCGAGGGGTTTAAGGGGTTGTTTCAAGTCGTTGGAAAAAAATTAACCAGCGAATCCGTTAGCCTTATCCGATCCCACATATTGACCATGGATGATTCTGAAACCATCCTTTACGAAGGCTTGTGCGCACTTTATCAAAGCGCTGCGCACTCTCTATCCCCAACCGATCTCGTCGGTGAACGGGATATTATTTTAACCGCATCGCAACTAAACGGTGATAGGCCGATAGTTTATGTAGCCATGGATTCAGAAGAAATGTTCGTCGGTGAACCCGAGATTATTGGGCCTCTTCAATCCGGCAAAAAATGTTCGGTATTAGCGTCAATGTATAGGCAATCCGCGGATGGTTTATCGGATACTGAACGGCAACACCACGTGACGTCTATTTTGCAATCAGACTATCTGAATCCACCGGATAAACGGTTGGTACTAAAATCGATTTATGACCGGGTTTGCAGCACCTGGACAGGCTACCAGATTGCAACGGAAACGGACTTTGTTTTGGGTCAGTCTGGCATCGACGAATCGGTAGTGGCGGCAATTTACATTAATGGTGAGCATGTCCTGTCGTCCGAACAGATACACCATGAAATTAATAAAATATTAAATTCAGATTTCCTTTCATTTAATTCAAAAGGAAACCTAGTTAATCGTCTATTTCCGTGGTCGGTTAGGCTCGTTTCCCCCGAACGACTGGCATCAGAATCCGGGAGGGTATTAGCCTCAACCGTGTTGCCAAACTCAACCATTTTTATTTGTTTAGAAACGCTATATTCGGCTGGAGCTGCCGATTTGTCGGGGGACCAACTGGCTGTAGAACGTGAGAAAATTTTAAGATCGAATTTGCCAACTAAAGAAAAACGAGGCGCGATTGAGGCCCTTTATGGGTCGGTAAATCCGGTTGTGCTAAGCCAGTCGGTTCAAAATGAACGCATCGCCATATTAGGTTCAACTATCGATGCCGACCAACCGTATCGAACCAATATATCGATGGTTTTGCTGAAGCTATATACACAGACCAAACGACACTTGCCCCCTGATCACATTGAAACCGAAACCAATGCCATTTGTAACTCAACCCTAGATTACTTTGAGCGATCGCGCTTGCTAGATGTGTTAAAGCCACTCGAAGATCAATCTTTCGGTGAAATGCTGTTGGGTATTTGTTCGATAAATTAACAAAATGGTCGTGGCGCACATAATACACAAAACCATTTCGATGTCTGCTCCGGTTGTCGATTCTGTCGCCCAATCGTTAAACCTTGATATTTTAACTCGATTGGGGTTGACCGTTTTTTCAAGTGTTTCGACACGCTTAGAACGTTATCAAGGGCAACTGTCTGAGTTGAATATTCAAAAAACACTGGCGGTGGGAATGCCCGTATACCTTACCCAATCTGAGGCCCAGCAGGTGAGTATTCCCAAAGCGATTGTGTTAACCAGCCACGAGGTTTGCACTTGGGGGGTATTAGACCAAGCCGTTGTTCGCCGATTATTGACCGCACTTCAAGCCAACGGAATCAAAATATATATCGCTGCGACTGGACGGCCGCCGGTGCCACTTCCCGATACCGATGTCGCGTTTTATTGTGCGATTCAACATATCCCTGAATTACCTGCTAGCCAGCAGTTGTTTGATTGTTCGAGGGCGTATTCGATCAATTCGGATGAAGTGATTGTGTTGGACGTGATAAAACTGCGGAAACTGCTGTGTGAATGGCAATTGTTAACCGCGCCGCAGGGTCCAATTGATGGCGATCCGCAATGCTGGGTTAGTGACGCGCTATCCGATATGTTGAAACACCCCACTGTTATCGGGATTGATTCGCCCCTTTTAGACCAACCGGGTGTGCTTCGATCGATCATTGACTCGGTAAACGCGATTGAGATGTCGTTGCTGCAAATGGATCGATATCACGATATTCTTAAATTAAATCCATCGGTCATGATTATCCCGGTTTTTACCGCCCAGGATGTCGAACAGATTACTAGTGGCGTTGGGTCTTACCCCGTCGAAAGTGCTGCCCAGATTTTGGCCCGAGTGACATCGTGGGCAACGTTTAACGAAGTAAAGCTGACGGGTACGGTTAACCAGTCGTATGGCGTTTTGAATCAATATCCTGACATAAAAAAAATACATGGCCGCTTGGTTATCTCCAGGTGGGAGGATTTGGAGTCGCCCTACCTATCACGGGTCACCGAGATTTGTTTCGACACCGTTTCGATTTCTGGCGATGCATTAATGGCTGTTTTGAAACAAGCCACGTGTTTAACGGCGCTTCGCCTTAAAGATATTACCCTGACTGAACTTCCGTCGACCTGGGATACCATCACCGGTCCCATTCGAGAGCTAGAGGTAACCGCGTCAATCAATAATGGAACCAACGAGGATGATCGATTCTTTGATTTTTTTCAAAAGATCGTTACAAAATTAAAAATTGATACCTTGGTCTTAACAAAAGGAACACCGGATCTTTTGATTATGGGCATCTGTATATTGATGCCTATGTCGTTGTTTAAAAATATTAACCCAGAAATTACGATCCATAATTTAAAGATAAGCGCCGATCCAGGATATGATTCCGAAATGGACTTCATGACGAGTGGTTTGAGACTTGAGTCAATTCTGCACCTCGAGTTGGACCATTATTGGATCGATCCGGCGTGTTTTCCTAACTTACGGTCACTGAGTGTGTTTACAAATCAAATCGATGACATTACCGAATGTATTTCGCCATTACGCCTTAATGCGTTGGAATATATTTCTGATAACGAACTCAAATGTTCGGGGCACCCTACACTTCAATCTATTAGGCCTTCAAGTGCCGATTTATTCGGGGAATTTCCATTGTTACAAGAACTGTATACTGATAATTTGGATAATATTCCAAGTTCCCCAAATCTATCGTACGTTCAATATTTTGGATCTAACTTGCCGATCGAACACTTTCTTGCGGCATCTGAGGGTCGGGTCATTCGCGAAGTCGGGTCGGTTCATCGATTAAATCAGTCGAAATTTCGAGGCTGCACCGAACTTATAAACGGGACGTTGACCAAATATTGGTGTTCGTCCGACGACATATTACCGAGTAGTCGGGATCGGTTTCTCAAGGTGACAGAATTGGTAATTGACGTTGAATCCCCCCTGTTACCCAAAATTATGCCGGACTTTGCGCCTGAATTGAAACAGCTAACTTTAAAATTAGACTTGGATGTTGCACCCTCTGAAACAGAATTATCGTTATTTTTTTCGTCGTTTGACAATCTCCGCCATATAAGAATTCTATCGCCTGAACGGCACATTCCGTCGTTGACGGGGTTGAGCAAAACTAGCATAAAAAATAAACTCGGAATCGATATCCCGGTGGCCGTTGACCTTATTGACACGCCTGCTAAACCTGGCATTGACCAGTGGCAACCGTATCAACCTCAAGCATTACGGCGTTACAACGTGGTGAGTAGTTTTTTTTCTAAAAATGGTGTTTCGATCTACGCGGGATACGAACGAAAACAGCTATATCGATGGTTCAATGGAATTTTTAAACCTATTGATTTATCAACTAAATTTAAGGCATTAACTGTAAAGCGTGCGGCGTCACGCGCATCCATTGAGACCTTGTGGAAAGCTGACGTAATGCATCAACTGGGTAAGCTTCAGGTGGTGTTGCAACCTAAACATCTAACAATCATTCCAACATTATTACCGAGTGATCGTGTGGCGGCCATTTATGCTGATACCGATATGCCCTTTCAGGTTGGCACCACCACCGGCCAATCGTGGGTAATTCAGGCATGCGAACAGCCATTAAATTTTACACTTTTTTATGTGTTAAAAACGGATTTTAAGAACGAAATTCCTAAAAAAATTAGCCGACAACTACAACATGCCATTAACCAAAGCAACTACACGCCAAACGTGCCAGACTGGGTGTCTACATTTGACGAAGGCATTGTAAAGAATATTATTTTGTCAAATTGCCCGGTAGATCAAAAGCTATCTAAATTAATTGAGTACTGCAAAGATTTTAAAGATGACGCGCCACAAGATGTCAATGTGCCCGGTCCACCCCATCTTAAAGACCTCATTATTGCAACCATTACCCAGGTGGGAACCTGCGCGGCGCGTACCCGGGTGTTTTTGTTTTGGGCGTCGGTGTTGGGGGTTACGTGCGTTGCTAATAAGAATGACGTCCATGAATATATTCAATTTTTTGTACCTAACTTAAAACGGTGGTTTTCGATTGATTTAGGTGGCGGCCAGGCTGACTCGTATCGCCAGGTAAACCCTGAATTATTAGATAGCCCACCTGTAGTGGCGATCAAAAAGCCGAGTGCCAAACCCCAATACCCTTTGGAATTAAGTAAAGAATTGGATGAATCAACCACCACCAACAGCCAGGCTGACTCGTATCGTCAAGTAAGCCCTGACGAATTAGATCATCCACCCGTGGTGGCGATCGAAAAGCCGAGTGCCAAACCCCAATACGCTTTGGAATTAAATAAAGAATTGGCTGAATCAACCACCACCAACAGCCAGGCTGACTCGTATCGCCAGGTAAACCCTGACGAATTAGATCATCCACCCGTGGTGGCGATCGAAAAACCGAGTGCCAAACCCCAATACCCTTTGGAATTAAGTAAAGAATTGGCTGAATCAACCACCACCAACAGCCCGGCCATTGTAGGTAATGTTAATAAACGTTTGGGTAAAGAGACCTATTTTATTCAGCCAAAGGATCAAGTGCCCTTTGTATACCGACTGATGACATCTAATCCTGATCGGGTGGTGCAGTATATCGCATCGAATGACCATTTGGATCGGTTGATGTATGGCGTAAGCCTTGATGGGGTCACCAATATTCCGAGTGCGACACCGGGCAATTTAAAGCAATTACTCATATCCAAGACGCCAATCCATATTGTGGTAAATCTGGATGCATTTGCGGGGGCTGAATTGGTTAAAATTAATTCAATTTTTGAACCAACCCCCATGTTAGCGGGGTTTTTGTTAGCGCCAGGGTCTTTCGTGACGGCGTTGGTGTCTAAGGTGGCCTCGTTTGGATCGGACGTGACCTCACGCATTGGTAAGCCGCTAGAGTTGTTTGATGAGCAGCTTCCAACGATTAAAACTGACCGAATCGAATGGAAAACCGACGACCCAGACCGTTTAGAGCACTATCGGATCGTATTGATTGACTTTAACGGCGCTCAATCGAGGCAACTGTTATATGGTGGTATTGGAATAAACAATAACGGATTTTATAACGTAAAACCGGTAGATCAGGACCCAAAGCCGGTGGCATTGTACATTGGTAAAGCCAGTCCCCCTGCAGAATTTTTATATGAGGTAATGCGGTGGGGCCAATGTCCTGGGCAGTCAATTGTATTGGTGCAACGCGACTTTCCAAAACGATACGAAACCCGAATCAACCAATTTAAACGTCGGATTTTACCCCTTGAACAATCCGAATGGTTTTCGGTGTTACAATCAGAGCCTTTTGAGATTGTTAATCAGGACATTGTTACCCAATGGCGAACCGGGTTGCGGATTGCTGACGGCAAGTTGATACGAAATTCTCGTGTTAGTTTTTCCCCCAACATTACCATTGTTGTGACTGAAGATCTTGGGATAAAAGACTGGTATTGGCTAGCCACTCATGTGCCAACCGAGGCCAAAATTCGTACGCTATCTGCCAATGGTATACAGGTTGCGTCCAAAACGAATAAAAAATGGATTGGGTCTGACATTATTCTGAGTTCCAATCCCAGGCAAACCGCAACTCAACTTGACAACGCCCATTGGGTGTTTAACCCAAATTCAACTCCGGAATCCGACCTGTATACCGTAACGATCAATTTTAAGACATGGTACGCCACCTGTACGGATACGTCGTTACTGGAGTTGTTAAAAATCGGGAAAAACCCGGTGGTAATACGGGGGATTGGTGTTGATTCGGCGCTTTTTAAAACCTTGTCGCCATTGTTTTTGGGTCAAAAACACATATGGATTAATTCAGAACGTGTTCAGATCCATGCCCCGGTAATCGTGGTGTTGCCCATCGATGATGCCCCACGTCTTACCCAATTGGAGTCCAAAACCGATGATCCGGGGATAGGGGTTCAAACACCTGCCGAAACAGTCCGTTTTGCCGATTCTGCTGAGTTGATGTTGCTGCTAAAACAGCGGCGGATGATTCATTTGATTGGCCCGTCCGGTAGTGGAAAAGACACCGTGATCACCCAAACCAATGCCAAACGGTACGATGGGCTAACCGACATTGCATCGTTTTTGACCACCGATTCAGCCCGCTACCAACTATTGGTATTACGGGCTGAATCGGTGTTGGGGTCGGAGGTTGAGTGTTTAGAGTCGGCCCTAGATTCGGGGGTAGTTCATTTTAAAGGTAAGCAATTTAAGATCGATCCTAACCAGAAAGGAATCGTCATTGTTGGCGATTGGGTGGATCGGTTTCAAGCGCCCGGTTGGGACACACGCGTAACCAAGGGATTGTACAATCCGGTTGAACTCGTAATGGGTCAATCCTCGATGGACCCGCTGATCGACCCGCATTATTTTAGCAAAATACACGCTGCGGTTGATGCATTTAATGTCACGCCGAATTATCGGGTGTTTTGGGAAAATATCGTCGATGGCGCGGTTGAATCGCTATCCCAATCCACCAGACTTGACGACTTGTCACAGTCGTTACAAACCCAGAACGTATTGATCTGTCCATCAAATCGACCGATTTTAGAAGCGGTGTTTCGATTTATTCAGAAACGAGAAATAAAATCAAACCTATCGAAGATCAATCCCACTGAGTCGGGGTATGTTGATATTCCAAAATCGATCGGCATCACGACATTGGCAATAATCGGATTGTCCGGTTTGGGAAAAAGTACCGCAGTAAAATCGGTTTGTATCGCGATGGGGTACCGATTACTGGCTCCTACCGAAGCGCCATCCGATGAAGATTTAAACACCAGAAAATTCTTCTATCAACTGACGGCTAGGTCTGTGCACGACATCGAAACGATGATCGAATTGGGAAAACAATTTGGCGTTCCTGTTTTGATTGATGAATCCAATCTGATTGCGTGGCATCACTATAAAAGGGCCGTCAAATGTGGCACCGAACCAACGCCTGGATTTGCACTGCTTTTAACCGGAAATCCACCTGAAGGGTATATCGGACGCAACGAATTTCCTCCCGACATGGTAAACTTTGCCCATTGTATTAACTGGAATACACCGTATACTCAGGCCGATTTTACGCATATTTGCGCGAGTGCGTTTTCGGGTCTGGTGCCAGATTTTGTAAGCGGGGTAATTAACCAATACCTTGCTGAGGTTACGAAGGGAAGTTTTCCAAATTCTCGGCCGGTGTTTGAGGCGATTCACGGGGCGAAGAACCTATCGTTTAATTCGATGAGAATAGAAGAGCCCAATCGAAGGCAAGAGTCAAAAATAGATAAAATGCGAGCGATCCTAGACCGCTGTGTGATTTAACTGGGGGCATTACAAGGATGAGGCTAAGTCTGCCTTGCGAGACGAAGTTGGGGATCGTCTGACATTGATTATCGCGATGGGCAGTATTCCATCGTCTTAAAAGTCGTAAATCGATCACCTGAAAACCCGCAACAATGTCTGAAAATGGCAAAAACGTAACCCCACATTTGGGAGATTTTGAGTTCGTAGGATTTTATAGGGGTGATGTTAACTGTGACGAACTAGGGTTCGTGGGGATAATAGATATGGCGGAGAGAGAGGGATTCGAACCCTCGCTAGGTTTAACCCTACTAACGGTTTAGCAAACCGCCCCCTTCAGCCACTTGGGTATCTCTCCGTTTGAGCACTCTAGTCTACCAATTGCTTAAGTGTGAAGCAAGAAAAAATACCCCCACCGCTAAAACGAAAGGTCTAACAGTCCAGTATCATCTCGGACAAGTGGTTGCCGGGTAACAATTCCTCGAAATTCAGCCGCATGTTGTATGACCTCAAGCTCTCTCTGCAACTCCTGCCGTTTACCTGGTTTGGACGTTTTACTAATAGTTGCCTGTAGGTCGTTAATAATTTTTTTCAAACCGTCGCGTTCGGACGACTGGATTTCGGTATAAACTGACGGTGATTGGATTTGGGGTGTTCGGGTGTGTGTTAGATCAGATGGTTTGGGTACTGTGTGTCGAAGTGGGGTAACGGTAACCCCGTGGGCTCGACGAAACGGTTCGAGGGGATCCATCGGCGGTCCGATGACGGGGTCCAATCGCGCCTGTTCCGCGTAGTGATATTTTAAGTATCGACATGCAAAACAACTTTGTGATCCAAATGCGTAGCCCAAGGTTTCGTCGGCTGTATTTACAATATTCCCGGGAGCCGTGCGAGATTTTAGGGGGGACGTCATTTTTAGGGGAGAGTTCATTGCTTGAAACGTACGGCCGAGCTCATGAGATTTATATTTCTCAAGGACGGAGTCTTGTTTTTTTTGTAACGGTACCGATATTTTTGCGTGCATTGTTCTGCGTTTTGAAACCTCGGAGTAAGGGTGGCGCACTTCTTTTTCACTGGATCGACCCTGGTAATAGGCTTCAAACACACGTACATTTTCGAGATCACCTTCCTGCCGTTCGAAATTAAAAAACAGTTTTCGATAGGCGCAACTAGTTCCGTTGTGTGTAGTCACTTTTCCGTCAGTGGAAACTGTCGCAGGTATGACTTCAGGAGATGGCGGTATCGCTAGTTTGAAAACAATTCGATTCAAATTAAGCGACGCAAGTTGTTTTAAAAATGTTGATACACTGCCAAAAATCGGGTCCAGGGTCCCATGCCCTATGGTCATGTGCTGATGATATATTTCTTCCGCCGAGTAATGTCGTTTTTCCAGCTCGTGGTCGTCTGTAACGCTTAGACGTGCTGGCGGCGTAGCGAGAGTGTTTAAGTAGGCGTATATACTTTTAACTACTGGATAGAGATGTGTGCTATCACCTGAACTTGCAATAACGAGCGTCCCTGTCTCTTCGTCAACTCGCGGCCGTTTTGCAAGAACGCCGATCATCATCTGTACATCAATATTGAGATTTCGAATAAATTCGTGAATGTATATCATGACTTTTCTCGACGTTGGGGAGGCTAAATTAAACATGTCATATGGGCTGGTAATGTTCTTATCAATCAACTTTGTTAAATTACTAGCCGCTTTCGAGAAATCGAGCGACTGGGTTAACGAATCGCCATCAAAAAAAAGCAATCGGCTTGAAATTGTATTGGTAGTTTTTGCCCCTCGCTTACCCAGGTCATCCTTAGGTTCGCGCGACTGGACACTCGAAATAAAGTTGAGATATCTAAAAAAAGCAGCAATATCGTGACGCGAAAGCATCGTATGCGTGGGATTAATATTGTGTGAGACAAACCTGTCGATTTGGGTACTTGTAAGTTCAAAAAGGGGATCTTTTACTGGAAACAACCCATTAATACATCTCATTACATGTTGTGAGACTGCCAGGTTTAACGTCCGGTTCCCGATACTTGCACGGGGATTTTCCCAATCGATAATGAGTTGCCTCAGTAAGTCGACAACGTTACGTTTTGATAATTCGGGTTGATGGGGTGCTTCTTCTACTGCTTCAGTTCGGAAAAGACTCGCTGAAAATTCCTCGATTCCCGACATCATTGGCGGGGTCGGAGAGTGGAACGATGTCTCGCGACTAGGCGCGTCTGGGTCGAATAATTTAAAGGGGATCGGTGATCGGTTTGATAGAAATGTACTGACCTCTGGATTTTGGAACAGGGAATCGGGAAGTCCGTCAACATTAAACATCTCGGGTGCTTGCTTTGTCGCGAAAATGTAAGCGATAATTAGCCGCCAATGGTGGTCCCCGATATAGGTCGCGGATGACGCTCGAATGCTCGAGAACCGGTTGTACATCCTCAACCGACTTCGACCGACTTTTGAATGATTTGAGTCGATCTGTCTCACTTTTTCCGCTAACCTCGACGGCAGCGCGTCGGAATCCGCGCAAAAAATCGTGTTAAACAAAAATCCGTCGTGGGTTTCTGTGATAAATCGACTGTTACTTAAGTTTTCAAGAAGTAACACGGTTTCAGTCAACCGACGTCGCACCAGGCCCATTAGGCCCATTAGGTGCTTTTCCACAAGTTCTGGCGAGTTAAAGGCATCCAGTAGCAGCGTTTGTTTTTCCGCTATCAGTTGTTCTAAACCGCCAATGGGTTCGCGACCCTCATCAATAGGACCTGTCGGTCGCGAGCGAATCGAATCGACATCGCCAGTCCTATCGTGAATAGGGAATCGGCGAGGAATGGGTGATCCATCCACAGGGTGAGAACTGTCGTTTCGGGTGTCAGGGGTCAATTGGCTACCCAAAAAAGCGCTTTTCCTTAGTTTCCCCGGTGCTTCTGCAGCTAGATTACGGCCTGGGAACGGAAGTGTTACTGGAGACACTTCGCGGCTGGGTGGTCCGGACCGGCGCGGTGGTGTTCTAAATATGTTCCCATGTCCTGAAATGCTCATCCTGGATCTCGTTTCGTAGTTGATTTTAGGGCGGACAGGGTTAAGCTTGGTGTGTTCAGTGAAAACAGGTCGCGACCGGCACGGGATCGTCGCGTGTCGGTTAGGTCATTTGCTACTCTTAATATGCCTTGTTTAATTCTAACCAGCCCCCCGGGTAGATTGTTTTAGATGCCCCACATTGGGGCGTGCCTTATATAATTATCGTTTTTTTTTAAAATAAAATTTCAATTATTTTGAGAGTGGGGGATAATCACTTTTTTTTCTATTCATATCGTCCACTCCCCCCGGCGTTACATCTGTTAACTTTGAATCTAGGACTTCTTGTCAGGCTCGATTACGAAATCAAAATCATAGGGTTGAGGATTCTGAGTCCTAAAACTCAACCGATATTTTCCGTTCTTAGGGGAACCAAATATCAAATACCGGGTGACCGAATCATTGGAACGGACCGTTTCAGCCATCAGTATCGATGACACTTTATCCATTTCACTATCCGCTTTGTGCCGTGCATCTCTGTTATCATCGGCTTCAATTAATCGGCCGACGACCGAGGGATCACGGGGATTTAGAAATGACGACAACCCTTTGAAAAAGTGTTTCGTGTCCAGTTGACTTTTCAGTTCATCGCGGGTCATTAATTTAATGAATTCTTTTGTAGGATTTCCATCATGCTCAAACGATAATGTGGCCTGATCTGCGGTCCAATTTATACTCGAACCCGTTTTGTTTTTAAACGTCACTTCGATAGCCACAAAATCCATATCGCCAATTTTGTACTTATAAGGGCAGGCTTTCAGTAAAATATCGACTCTATCGTCAACGACAACCTGGTTTCCCTTATCAAATTCGATGATTTGACCCACATTTGTAGTCGATTTTAATCGTGTCTCGTTGCAGCCGCTAATAATTAACCCAACCACAAGAAGTAATCCCAAACACAATTTTTTTTTCATAAACACGAGTCTCCCAATAGGTGTAGTAGTTAACAATCTAGTTCGTAAAGTTGAGCCTAAAGGTTAGTCAATTGAAGTGTCTCAGTCAATTGTCGATCCGCAAAAGGCTTTGTTGCGAATTGCTCCATCTACCACATTTTCGCTCTCCTCAGGTCGCTCTGCACCACCACGTCGAGCGAGAAACGGCGCATCTGAATCATTTGGCAACATCGCTAATTCTGAAAATATGCCATGTTGCAACAGGTTCCAAAGTTACTTCTATGAAATATTGCTGGGCCTGATGTCGTTTGGTTTACAGCGCAACACGACCCGAAATGATATGAGCACCGTCTTTGGCCACATACTCGACATCTTGATCGGTCGCCAAAATGTGACTAGGAACCCCTTGTCCCGATTCCCCTAAAATAACCGTTTTTTTTGAAATACTTGCGTCCATAAACGAATACGATATCCGAGCGATTCCATGGAAAAATCCATAGTACACATTGAGTTGAGTAGACGAAACCTTGAATGCGAGGCAGGTTACAATCCGGTGATCTAACTCAATATCCACTGTTGACGTGCCATCGTGAAGTCGTAATAGGGGAGTCCGGTCGGGCCGTCGCTCGATCCAAAAACTGCCTGTTCCGACTGAATTAAAAAAGTCGACCTGATCACCAATTCTTACGACAGACGTTCCTGGAACGTGTGTTGCCGCAGCAAGCACTCGCTTATGTTTCAATCGAGACCCCCGAGGGAAAAGTGTTTTAGAAGATATAGACATATAATTTATATGAATTTATACTATATGTCTATATTAAAAAATTATCGCGTCCATGAGGGATGTAATGGCAAATTCAAAAGGGGGATCTGCTGTGTACGGATCGGCTATTTGGCAGCTCGGAAATGCGTGGAAGCGCTACGCCGCTGCCGCTATTCGTACTGAAAATGTTACTTACGTTCAGTTTTTAGTACTGAAGGCGGCGAGTGATTTATTGGGAACCAAGTCGGTAATCACTCAGACTGAGATCGCTGGGTACCTTAACGCTAATCCGATGATTATTTCGAGTGTAATTAGAGCATTAAAAAAGCAAAAACTGGTCATCATTCGGGCTCACCCCCGGGATTCCCGTGCGAAGCGGGTCCTACTGAGTGAAAATGGTCAACTCACGACGTCTCGATGTTGTGATATCTTAGAGCACCATGAACATGTATTTTTTGAATCCATCACATCCGATTTTGATGCGTTCCGATCTCATTTGCTTCGACTCGCGGCGGCCCATCCGTTTGTTATGGATACCTAACCAGGGATAGTTATGATTTTAGGAAATATTGGCGTTGCGTTGTGCGTTAAAAAAATTGTCCCCCGAATGTCGCTTGGCTGGCTGTTTCTTGGCGCATTATTGCCTGATTTGACCTGGTCGATCTTAACGGCGCTATCGGTTCAGACGATTGAAGTTGATACTCGTATTCAGGGAGTGTGGCCGGTAACTACCGATAATCTGTGGATGTCTCATAGCGCACTGATGGTCTTACTACTCGGCGGTTTGACCGCACTAATCTATTTTCGACTTAAACGTCGACCGGATGCCCTATGGCTGTGCGCGTTACCACTAATGAATTGGGTCCTGGCAGTTCTGTTTCACCGATCGGACCTCCCATTGTTCCCTTGGTCACAAACTGGGGTTGGATATGGGGTCTGGAATAGCGTCAACGCGACCCTCGTCATACAGTACGCTCTCTTTTGTATCGGGTTAATGGCGTATTGGCTGATGGCCAGAGGCGATCGCTTACGGTTCAATCGCCCGTTCTGGATTGGGATGATCGTTGTCGCCGGAATTGGGCTAGGATCCATCATTACATCGCCACAGACATCGAGCGAGGCTATCCATTTAGCCCTCTATTTGTGGCTGTTTATACCGGTCGGGTACTGGATCGATTATCATCGCCCTGAAACCTATCGCTCGATTGGGTAGGGTACGATTGAGAGAATTAATAATACATTCTAAGGAATACTTATGATTGATAAATTTTTAACACGACTTTTTCCCCATTACACCCGCGTGTGGTGTGTCATTGGGATTAGTATTTCAACGATAATTCTGACCTTGAAAGGTCATTTTGTAGGCCTAGCACTCGCTATTCTTGGCGGGATATCGACTGTCATTATGGCGACTTCCCCAACGTTTTTACGTCGGAAATCGCAACGATTTGGAACGAGTCAATGGGTAAATAGTATCGGAATTATTATTCCAATTGTGATGTATTGGGGTGCATTTTTTGCACTCAACGCGTTACCTCTGATTGGAGATATGGGGTTTAAAGATTACCGAGGATTTTTATCCGCGTCGATCGTAGTGATCGGGTTCGGATATCTTATGGCAACTGAAATCGACCGCCCGAGTAAATACCTTCTACCGATGGTCACCTTGTCGGCGTTGTCACTCATTGGATATTCAGTGTTTGCCTTGAAATATGATTATGTGTTCCAAATTTTTGAGTTAATATTTTTGGCGATACTATTTTGGGATCTATGGTTTTCGGCGCAGATGGAAATGCAAGGACTGTCTAAATCATCGATGGGGTTACTCTTGCCGATTTCAGTATTCTTTTTTGGATATTATGGATTTCAAAATTTTCTTCACGCGTGGTTTCCCAGTGGGCTGCTGATCCAGTTTTTCTTTTCCATACCGGGGTTGTTAGGGGGCATGTTTGTGTCGACTTATTTAAATAAGTTCAGGTTTCGAAAGTCGTCATGGATTACCATCAGTATCATTCCAATTGTGATCGGATTAATATTTGGAGTTGAAGCCTCAATTTGCTATTGGATAACATTTGGTTTCGGTTGTTATTTAAATAGCATTCTAGATCACTCTCGGGTATTCTATTTTTCTGCAGCCTCTCTTGCAACCTCGGTCGTGATGACAGTTTGTGTTCCTATCGTCCATATCCCGTTTGCTTTTTTGGGTACTGAGTTACGCAGTGTTATCGCCGTAAGCGTTGTGGTGTTTTGGTTGATTCTTACGCTATTTTCGACCCAATCTCGGCGAGACTGGTCCATTGAGCATTTAAGTCGAACTCGACTACGCAAACGACGGGTTAATGGTTAATTAGGTACGGCTGACGACGCCAATAGTTAGGGACCAATTAGTTCGGTTCAACGCCGCGGTGACGGCGTTGAGCGAGATGTCTCTATCGAATTCGCCCTTCGAGACGAAGTTGTTCCGAAATCCATTGGTATGTGGTCGCTAAACCAGCTTCTAAGGACACCGATGGCTCCCAGTTTAGGATTTGTCGGAGTAGTGTGTTGTCGCTATTTCGTCCACGGACACCTTGTGGCTTCGTAAGGTCGTGCTGACGGTGGATAGTTTTTTTAGCAATCGATGCCACCATCGTGACCAATTCATTAATCGATATCATTCGATCTTGACCCAGGTTAATTGGATCGTGAAAATTGGATTGCATTAATCGATAGATACCTTCGACACAGTCGTCGATATAGCAATACGATCGGGTTTGATTACCGTCCCCCCACACCTCGATCGTATCCCCGTCCGATGCTAATGCAATTTTTCGACAGATTGCCGCTGGCGACTTTTCTCGTCCCCCATCGTAGGTTCCTAATGGGCCGAAAATATTATGAAATCTAACCGAATATGTTGTTAACCCATAATCTTCCATATAATGCCGACAGGCCCGTTCTGTATACAGTTTTTCCCAACCGTATCCGTCTTCGGCATCGGCGGGATATGCTTGGTCTTCTTTGAGGGGCGCGATGTCTGGAGACTTTTGCAAATATCCAGGGTAAATGCAGGCCGATGATGTGTATAGATATTTTTGAACCCCGTGAATTCGAGCGGATTCCAGCATGTGGATGTTTATTAATGTGTTGTCGTGGACGATTACCGCTTTATTCGTTTCAATAAATCCAATACCACCCATATTCGCAGCTAGATTGTAGACTTGGTCCATTCCACGAGCGGCTTGAAGGCAGTTGTCCCAACGTCGCAAATCTAAGACTTCGAACTCGTCCGCTTTCGTGGGCTCGTACTCAGGCATTACAATATCGACACCTCGGACAAAATACCCGCGGTCTTTCAAATAATTTACGAGATGGTGACCGATGAATCCTCCCGCACCTGTTACTAGAACTTTTTTCATTATCGTGTGCCTCCGAGAATTTTTTTCTAAACCGAGATTTAATCGTGCTTTCTAGTGAGTGTCAAACAACGGTCAGAGTAGTTTGCTGTTTGATGTACTTGAGTTTGAGTTAATCTGTGAGATTGATTTCATCTGGTTCAATCGGTCATACGTTACGATGATGTCTTTTACGTAATTTTTTGTTGTTGAATCAACGAGTTTTCCGGTTTTATTGACGGCGCTATACCCTTTGAAATAACTTGCTAACGCTAACGACGCACGCTTAGATTCAGTTTTCCACAGGCCAAGTAAATATTTCATATAGGCCAGTGTGCCCCGGGTATTCTGCTGTATGTCATAGGGATCATCGATATTCAATGATTTAAAGTTGAAGTCTTTAATTTGACCTAATCCTTTGGCACCGGTCGAACTCACTGCTAATCGATCAAATGCCGACTCCCTGGCCATAATTGCAGCGCCAAATTTTGGATCGATTTGTTTCTCCTGTCCAAATTGAACTAAATTTCGGGCAATTTGGTCGGCATCAGAAGTCGGGACTCGAGTATATTTTTTTGTGATAAATGAATAGATAATTTGATAGTCACTATTACCCGACATATCCGCATTTTCGACTTCAAGGCTGGGATGATCTTCGAAGGATACCATGGGCTCCGGCGCCGGGACATTGGCGCTCGCTGTGGAGTTTGGTTTTCCATTGGTACTAAAAATTAATAATATAGTTAGTAATATTCCTGGAACTATTGCGGGATCCATAAATTATAATCGTGACAAAAATTCATCAACACCGTCAACATCAAGCCATGTAACGTCGCGATTTCGGCGACGTTTAATTTCAATTTTCTGGTCTGAAGTCCACTTTTTTCCGATGATTATCTGGGTTGGAATCCCGATTAAATCATGGTCTTTAAATTTAACGCCTGCCGATTCCACTCGATTATCGAAAAGCACATCATACCGCTGCGATAACTGTGTATACAGTCGAGTGGCCACGTCCAATAGGGCCTGATCCGATGGGTTAGTTAATATAATGGATACATCAAATGGGGCTAAAGCATCCGGCCAAATAATACCGGCATTATCGTGATTTTGTTCAATCGACGCTGCAACTGTTCGTCCAATACCGATCCCATAACACCCCATAATCATGGGTTGGTCCGTTCCATCGTCCGATTTGTAGGTGCACGACATGGCCTCTGAATATTTTGTTCCTAATTTAAAAATATGCCCAGTTTCAATGCCTCGATAAATAGCGAGATGACCGGTTGGGCATCGTGGACACCGGTCAGACTCGATCGCGTTGACCACGTCGCCCACGTGGGTCGCTTGAAAATCCCGGGATGGACACACGTTAATGATATGTTCGCTGACTCGATTTGCCCCAACGATATATCCACGGTTCTTCCCAACGGATTTATCTAAAATAATTGGGATATCAATCGAAACGGGACCGATGTACCCGGGGTGAATTCCGGGTAACCGCCGTGCAACTTCCGCCGGATCGACTAATCGGACCTGTTCCGCCTGGAGAAGTTTTCTTAGTTTGATTTCATTGACCTCGCGATCACCCGGTACGACGATACACACGGTTTGATCGTCGACGGCATATATCATCGATTTTAGAATATCCGAGGTGCTAACTGATAAGAAATCAGCGATCTGATCTACCGATTTTTTTCCCGGGGTAGGTACGTAGGTGAGCGCCTCGACGGCTCGGTCCGAATCATTACTTGAAACAACTACTTCAGCTGCTTCAACGTTAGCGGCATACCCACAGGTGGTACAACTAATCACCGCATCTTCGCCCGTGTTGGCAAGAACCATAAATTCCGCCGAAACATTTCCTCCGATGGCCCCACTATCGGCTTCTACCATTTTGAATTTAAGCCCACATCGCTCAAATATTCGGTGGTATGTGTCCCTCATCGAGTCATACGTCGCATCAAGACTGTCCCAAGATGAATGAAAACTATACGCGTCTTTCATCGTGAACTCACGGCCTCTCATCAGCCCAAATCGTGGACGTACTTCGTCTCGAAATTTAGTTTGAATTTGATATAAATTGATCGGTAATTCGCGATATGATTGAACGCTTTGTTTGACTAAATCCGTGATCACCTCTTCATGGGTGGGGCCGTAACAAAACGAATTTCCTTGCCGATCTTTAATGCGTAACAGTTCGGCGCCGTAATGATCCCATCGCCCTGATTCTTGCCATAATTCAGCGGGAATGACCGACGGCATAGCGACTTCTTGCGCGCCGGAACGGTCCATTTCCTCCCGAACGATCGATTCGAATTTTCGAATTACTCGTAATCCTAAAGGAAGCAGTGTGTAAATTCCGGCGGCAACCTTTCGAATCATTCCCGCGCGGATCATCAACTGATGGCTGATCACTTCGGCATCTTTGGGTGTTTC
>RHAI01000220.1 GCA_010028705.1 bacterium | reverse complement strand
TTTCCTATCCCCACATTCCCTTGCACAATTAATCCATTGGCTGGCGCGGCCGTCCCTGCGTATCCAGCACCTATCGCGGTATTTCCTGACACAGATAAATTATTTCCCGGCGTCGTTGTACCTATTCCTACTAAACCCGTCGTCCCCACTATTTTCATCCTCGGCGTTAACGTCCCATACCCTCCCGTATAAATTACTAAATCCGCGTAACCACCAGACTCAGGCGTCGCCAACCTCACCTGAACATCGCTGGTGTACCCTGAAAAATCTAACGCAGGATATGCCCCACCTCCAGATATGTTATGTAACCATATTCTCGGATTTGGACCTCCTAGCGTCCCACTTTGGATCTCAATATTCGCCGTCGGTGTCGACACACCTATTCCTAACTTCTTGTTCGTATTATCCCAATACAAATTCCCATTGTCCTGACTATAAACTCCACCCGTACCGGCAAACACCAGCGACCCTTGCGTAAATGCCGTCGTCGTTCCGGTACCACCGCTCGTCACCCCGATCGCACTCCCACTCCATGTCCCCGTGTGATTTCCTGTAATCGTCGTACCCGTTATCGTCCCATTCACATCCAACGCTGTACTCGGAATCCCAAAATAACTGCGCGTTATTCTGCCCATACACCCCACTTGCACCGGCAAACACTACTGACCCTTGTGTAAACGCCGTCGTCGTTCCGGTTCCACCGCTTGTCACTCCCATTGTTCCCGAATACGACGTCGCTGTTATCCCCGTCAATCCAGACCCATCTCCTGCAAATGACGTCGCCTTGACTGTACCAACTACATCTAGGGCACTGGAGGGTGTCACAGTTCCGATTCCAATTTTATTTCCATAAAACGATAATCGTCCGTTTTGCGCTTCGGTTGCATCGACGTCATAGCTCAGTTGCATTGCTACGCCTGTATGATTCGCTCCAGCAGCAACTCGTATGGCGCGAATACTAAACAAGACATCATTCCCACCGCTTGATGCATTGGCGCCAAACGTACCTAACACGACTTTATCGTTCAAATTTGGTACTGGCCTGCCAACGATTCTAAATAAATCACTAGCTATCGTACTTCCAAAATAATTCGCCCCAGTATCAAAAACATATAATTTAGACGTTGGTGAAACATGGCCAATTCCCAATCTATAATTAGTATTGTCCCAATGTAAATCTGCAGTGGTTGTCGTTCCAATCGCGCCCACTCCATTTCCAAACAATACCCTACCTGACGTCAATGACGACACACCAGTGCCGCCGTTTGCTACCCCAATAGTATTCCCACTCCATGTTCCCGTGTGGGTTCCAGACAACACACTTGCCGTTACTGTTCCA
>RHAI01000219.1 GCA_010028705.1 bacterium | reverse complement strand
CGGCGAAATCGCGCACGACGGCGAATTATCTGGCATACATCATGCCGCAATTTCCGCCGACAAAGGACAACACATTATATCGTTCTTCAAACACAGTCATATTGAATGTGTAGTCGAATAAACGCCAATTCTGTTTGTTTATACCTATCGGATTTCCGGCCAAATCACAGACCACTTGAAAATTCGCATTCTGTTGCGAAATGACCGGTTGAATTGTAGTTATTTCCAGATTAATGTCCTTAAATTTCGACAAGTTCATTGCGCCGGATGGTTGATATTCGAGAGGATTCGTGTTGAGACAGAAATTGTAGCAATATAGTCCGCGTTTCCCCGACCCATTGCTTCGCGCGTATTGTTCCACAAAGGCGAATATTTCTGCTGGTAGAACGTTCTCGCGATAGGCGCCATTTAGCGAAATCGCCATGCTAACCATTATATCCTCTGCGTTCTCTTGGCTAAATTGTCCCGTAATGTAATAACCCGTATTGGTTCCAACTGCTTGTCCGATTTCGGGAGGATGCACGCCCGGACCAGTCGAGTAAGTCCCATTTATACCTTGCACTGGCACTGGACTGATGAGAGGCGCGGGCTGAATATTCATCGGCATCGTTTCATATGGCCAATTCGTGTAATTGCTCCATTCGTTTCTTAAATTGACGTCGTTTCGCTGGAAAAACCACATCCAATTTGCAATCATTCCGTTCGATGTGAGAGATACGGTGTTGGACCCCGACAAATTATCGAATTTATATTGGAAAATGTCTTTCACTAGATAGACCTGGTCCTCTAAAGCGATTTTTTTCCGCTCTTCTTCCGACAAGAAACAATAAGTCGCCAACAGATGAACATCCGCATTCCAAGTCGGCACTTGGTTATCGTAATTTCCCGCGTCGAGAATAACGCCGGGTGGTTGTTGTAAGAATCGATACATCGCGAATTGGGATTGTGTAAAGTCGGGTTGCACATAAGGGAATCCATTGCCAGCGTCAAATACATCGCGCACTTGAATTAGTTCGCGAATCGGCCGGATGGTCACGTTGATATACAATTCATTGTATCTGAGCGCAACCAAAGGGAACGCGCATCGGCTGTCCATTGTGAACCAAGCATTGATTGGGATATAAATCGTTCTGCTGCGGAAAGACGGTTCGACGGCGACTCCATCTCCGGCGTAAAACGCCGATGGGTAAGTATTGCCCCTTCCATACGTATTCGCCAAATCATTGAATTCCGCGGTGTTGCCCGTCATACGGTTAAATGCGGCCTTCTTTTCCTGCGGGAAATCGCGCTCCATCATAGCCGCCAAATACGCGCCGGAATAAGATTGCAGGACCAATGAGCCGCAAGTA
>RHAI01000218.1 GCA_010028705.1 bacterium | reverse complement strand
AAAAATTATTATCATTGTTATTAATTATTGGATTATTATATCCCCTTAAATACGACTCCACTTCCATATGTCTTCCCCTCCTTTGTCAATACCTTTTTATTCTTGATGCGTCCGCAAATACTCTCTGCGGAATAACCCTTCACATTTCCATCCATGGCTTCAAATACCTTTGTCTGTTTCCCACTGACCTCAACCACTGTTATATTGAATCCGTGTCTGGTTGCCTCTAGCATGCGCTGGTGTGTGTGCGAACCGCCCTGTGGCATCGCAGGATCACCTCTCGGAATAAATACCAATGTGTACTTGTACTTACCCTCTTTATGTCCCTTGATAAGTTTACGGGCGAATTGCTGCGCGTTTTTGTTGTCGCCGCTTCCACCGACCATTCGATCTACTATTTCCGGCGTGATCGTATCGGTCTTCGAATGATTGTCGTTATACAGTGCACCTGCGTCGACACGGGTGGCATATCCAGCTGAGTTCATTACCGCGAGAATACCATTCTCATCCAGATCCACTGCGTTCAGTAGCTCGGCGATTTTATCATCGGATGGATTGTCTACACCGACCTCGAATTCGTTCGTCTTGGTGTGTTTTTGTCCGTCGATAATTTGAGTGGTAGATGAGCCGACACTCGCAACAACAGTGATCGCGTCTCCATCCAGACCTGCGCGCGCGAGTGCTTCCACTAATCTCTGTCCGTCGTTAATCTCATAGAAATTACTAGACTCTAGTTTTCCTTCCTCCTCTTGCGGTGGCGCCACTATGCCGATCATACGCTCGTTGATCTCGATGAACTCTCCATCCAGAAGCTTGGAATAATCCACTTTGACTCGAGAAGTACGAAGAGACACAAAGCAAATACCACTCATTAGAATGACGGTCACAAAGCTCGGTGCGAGCAAAATCGTAACGTACATTGCTAAGAGTATCATACTTAACACGGTCTTGTCGTATGTGTGGTCCGTTTCATATAGCTTATTACGAAAAGGACCGGTGATGTTGAGTAGGAGTGGCTTGTCGCCAGTATCCGGAAGAGGGTACGTTTCCTCGTACTTCGCGATGATCTTGCGGTAGAGCTGGGTTTTAGAAGACATTATTATTTTGTAGACACTAGTGATAGTTGGTTAGCCGTAAGAATCGTAAATCAATTTTTTCAATCTTAACACAAACTCGCTTAAACCGATCTTCAAGGGTTTAATTCGTAAAGGGTTTAAACACATCGTACGTAAATAATATAATATGAAGATTCTCGTTACAGGTGGTGTGGGCTTCATCGGTTCCAACTTAATACGCCGTTTGTTAAGTGACGGTCATATAGTTTCTTCGTTGGATAACGAAGAAACTATA
>RHAI01000217.1 GCA_010028705.1 bacterium | reverse complement strand
GATCCGCCCGCTCCTCAAGGATGGCGACGAGGTCGTATCGACAAACGAATGGGATGACGCCTGCACTTTTGTCATACGACCGGATCCGAAGGACCCCCCTCCAAAATCAGGTAAGAAGACCGAGTGACGGGCATCGCCTCACCCGCCGGCGCAATCATGTCGACATCCCGAATGATATCGTGCGGGGCCCTCATAGGGAGCCACTCGTTGTACAGCACAAAGAATGGAACAACTACCACGTCGGGACGATCCTTCTTCGACAGCGTCTCCGCCACCCTCGTGATCCACGACTGCCTCGTCCTGGTATAATCATCGATGCTCGATGAACCGGTCCAGCGCATAACGAGACCGGACTCAAAAGGCGTAACGGTCCGATCGGGTGCAGTAGCCGCTCCCTCATCATCCACCGAATCGAGGACCAGCATCGACGATCCCGGGCGGATACGCCCGCTGTGCTCCAATATCGAAACAATCGAACCGAGATCAACCCGAGTCATCCCCCGAGCACCGATAACGACGGGACGGCACATCTCGGGCTTTTCATGGAAGGTGGTCATGATCCTGCCACTGGACCACACGCTCAGGAATAAGAATCGGCGCAAATTCATTTCTCAATCAGAAATCTTTAAAAAAATTTTTGATTGTCAGATCATGCTCCTTAATATTGTAGAGGCAGCGATACCAATCTGAATTCATCCTTCGAATGGTTTTTTCCAGCAGCAAACCCTGAATCATTAAATGTCATCAAAGTCGAGGGTTTGGTATCTATATCAATAAGGAGAAGGACCAAAATATTTCATGTCCATTCGGATTGATGACGAGCTGCAATGCTTCGGATGGAGCATATGCTTCCATAATCTTGACAGCTCCATCATTTCCTTCTTCTCTAGCAGTCATCAGGGCCGTCTTACCTTGTTGATCTCTTGCATCGATAACAGCACCCCGGTCCAATAGGGCCTTTAGTATTTCATGTTTATTTAATGATGTTGCTGCAAACATTAATGGTGTTTTCCCACTCGTATCCGGTATGTTAACATCCGCTCCCTTTTCCAATAAGTAATTAACAATCTCTGTTCTACCGTATACGACTGCATAACAAAGCAATGTCCATTTGAAAAAATTCATCTGATTAATATCATCTTTAAAATCCTCAATGTACAACTTTAATAATTCCATATTATTTGCATGGATGGCATACAATGGCACCAAAAAGGTCTTATCATACCTATTCTTCTTAAAATTATTTTGAGTAAAAGGAGGCATTTGGTTAATAATATCGTCGACGACGTTCTGGATATCGTCCCTGTTTTTGGATTCTATAGCCAGTTTCAATCGTGGATCCATTTATTCATCAAAATATATTTTTTTGTTCCGATCAA
>RHAI01000216.1 GCA_010028705.1 bacterium | reverse complement strand
TGTTTTTATTGTGTGTTTCTGTGGTTTTACTAGTTTTTTCTGTGGTTTTGCAATATTTCCGGACTTTTATTCCTCCCAATCAATATCGGGGTCTTCGGCGTAGGGGTCGAAATTATTTTGATGGAGCGCGATTAAACCTTCCACGACTTCGACAATATCCTCATCTATATCCATAGCAACATCCCAATCGAGATTGATGGGGCTGATTCCCACATTGACAATTCCTTCGGCATCGCGGGCATTATAATCAGATACATTGTAGGCACCCCCATCGCAATACAAGGTTCCACCAAGGAACGTCCCAGTATTCGCCGCAATGTGGCAACGCGCCTGAGTATAGATATATTCCTCCTTGCCAGTGAGAGGATTGGTGTAGGAATAGCACCAACCAAAATCCATATGACCGTTGGCGAGGTCGGTCTCGCGGTCGCGTTTATTGCGCAATGGGCGGGGATACTCGATGGCGCCGACTTCCATTGCCATCTCATCGGGATAATGGTTGAAGACGCGCAAGGTCAAAGCCCTGGCTCCGGAAATCTGTTTTTTATGGCGAAACAACGAACCAATATTGGTGTAAATGGTGTTATATTTATTTACCTGCAAGTGAATACGGCCTTCGGAGTCAAACACAATGACCCATTTGGAATCTAATATTTGCGAAAGGTAGTCGAATATTAGATTCATACAATCGTAAGGCAAAACAATGCCAACCGAAGAACGGGCAACAACGGAGGAAGCGGCCATCATTTTCTGGATTGATTTGCTTGCTTAATAATGATAATAATAGTGCGAGAGTTCGAGAGTTCGAGAGTTCAATAGTTCGTTTGGCTTGATAATATTCAGTTCAAAAGTCGCTTGTCTTCCTCCATTCGAAAATAAAAAGTATTTCAATTTTTGCTCTCGACAGACAATCAAATCCTGCCTCACCGACCCGCCGCCTCGCCGCGCACATCCCACACCGCGCACATCCCACCCCGCTTGATATACCCATAAAAAACACACGCGGTCTATGTTTTTTTTGTGTTTTGTGTTTTGTTTTTTGTATTTTTGGTATTGTTTTTGCATTGGTTGTATTTGTTTGATTTTTATTGAAACAGAGCCTCATCCGCTTCGAGTTCTTCGAAGTCGAAGAGATGTTCAAAATCGTTTTCCAAGCCTTGAAAATCGACAATCCAGCCAGCGTTGTTTTGCGCCACCGTTAATCGGACACTATCGTCATCGGCGAATTCAATATTTTCCACATTATTTGGTGTGTCGAGTAGTTCCGTCCAGGCAGCATCAGCGACAGGCAACGGTTTATGGTGTGTTCCACGAATAAAGGTGAATTCAGAGTCGTCGGCGAGTTCCGTTTTCCAATCGACATAGATAACCTCTCGTTCT
>RHAI01000215.1 GCA_010028705.1 bacterium | reverse complement strand
GTAGCAGTTTGAAGACGCAATTCCCCTTGGATATTATTTAGGTCTCCATTTTCGGGGTTTGTTGGCGAGTTGGAGCCCGGCGGAAGTTTAAGACTCGCGCCATTAGAAGATGGTGCTAATAAAACCAATTTGCCTGTCATCGTGTCGCCGGATCTTGACACTGCCCCAATGTCCGCAGGAGTCAAAGCATCCGTTCCGCCCGTGGCATGGGTTGATTTGTGCGCGGTGGGGGTGCGTACAGTGTCAAGATCAACTTTTCGAACAGCGTCATTATCATCTACAGGCGCGCCGAGGTTTTTGAGGGTGCGGTTTTCTACCGAGATTAGAAGGTCTGTCGGGGTATTTCCCCAAGATAAAACATTTCCTAATTCGTCGGCTAATCGCTTTTCCTCGAAAGAAAGTAACCCACCATTAATTGAACACTGGACTCCAAACAATGTCAATGCTGTGGAATCGCCTCCATCTGTAAGTGTGATAACACCCTCAAATGTAGGATTTTCAGAAGCAGCCGCTCCGATAGCAGCGCGGAAGTTGGGTGCGACATTTTCCGCATAAGGCCCCAAACTTACAGCACCTCCAGAGATACTTAGAGCAACGACCTCTTCTACAGGGTCATATAACGATATTGAGTTTGCAACAACATCCCCGTTAGGGGTTTCTCCATAAGTCCACTTGCTGGCTGCTCCGATGTCTGCGGGAGTGATGGGATCGCTTCCGCCTGTGGCGTGGGAGGAGTTGTGGGCTTTCGGAGTGCGTGAGTCGGAGAGGCGGGAGTCGTTTTTATTGGCCCACGTCTCAAATGCGGTTTGCGTGTAGTCGGCGAGGGTGGCTGGGGCTATGTCAAAATCCCACGGGGATTGCCACGGAAATTGAGTATTGTCGCCGTCGCTGGTGTGCAATATGTTTTCTGACTGGAAAAAAAGAAGGTTTTCAGAGATGTTCCAAGTAGAGTCGGCGGAATTGAACCAAAGCGTGTAACCACTAGGCGTTCTGTAAAGAGGGCGGTCGTTGTAGGGTGATCCGCTGGAAACAAAGTAAAAAAGCAAGTCTCCTTCGGGAATCTGGGCGCGGACGATAGTAGTAACAATAGCCGTTGCAGGATGCGCTCCCAAGGCATCAATAAATGATGCAGGTTGAAAAATTTGCCAACTATCGTTTTCAGAAGAAAATTTTAATGCCAGAACATTGGATGCTTCTTCGGTGCGTAGTTCAACGGCAGCGCGAACAACTGGGTCAGTTGGTGTATTTATGTTTTCTGCCGCGCCGATGTCCGCAGGATACAACGCATCCGTGCCGCCTGTTGCGTGAGTGGATTTGTGCGCGGTCGGGGTTACCGTGATACCAGTTAATTGTGATCCATCACCATAATAAAATTCAGAA
>RHAI01000214.1 GCA_010028705.1 bacterium | reverse complement strand
ACTTTTTTATCTTCACGATAAATACGTACCGCTTCGTCAATGTCCATCCGCGCGAACGCGTCCAGCACGTCGTGCAGCATCTGGATGGTATGACGGCCCAGCGACTCCAGACTTACCAGCAACGGCTGATGCTGCTGGGAGAATTTCTCCAGCGCAGTACGGCAGATTTTGTCCGCCACGTCGCCAATACGCTCCAGCTCGGCAATGGTTTCTTTTGTACCAAAACTCATTAATGCGCCTGAAGCCGAAATGGTTGTTTTAGTGACGGCACCGAGTCTGGGAGATCTGCCAAAGAGCGATAAAGAAATCGCATCTAAAATCGTGGATTTCCCTGCACCGGTCGGACCTGTAATTGCAAATAACCCCGAATCCTTTAAAGGCTCTGCCTCAAAATCAATGGTAAACTGCCCTTTTAGGGAGTTGATATTTTGAATAAAAAGTTTGCAAATTTTCATAGCTGGGCCTCCTGTACTTCCTGAAGTAATTGCATAAAGCTCTCTCTCAATTTCTGCCGGGAATCCTCTGCAACCTGTCTTTCATCGAGCAGTGCTTCAAATACCTCCTCTGGTTTGAACTCTTCTAATCGTTTAACCTCTGTCGGCTTGGTCTCTGAAATGGAATCCGGAGAAACAACCTGAAATTGATGTCGGGTAATTTGGAAATCTTTTCTTTCCTGCCCCGACAATTCAATCCAGGCAGTCATGTCCCGGAGAAGACCCGGATCGTAATGCGGTTCCTCCACTCGAACTTCAATTAATGCGGGCAGTAGACGGTCATGGGTCAGACTGGATATTTTTTGTTGCGCTTCTTTATAACTGCCCTGAATGCGTATTAACTTTCTAAACTCCGGAACTTCTATATCCCTGGTTGAAATCTTTCCACCCTCCGTTTGAATCAGAATGACGATCTTTTGCTGCTCCCGTTCCGAGTAACTCAATGCTATGGGAGAACCGCTATATCGGATTCTTTCGGAATTACCCACGCATTGCGGACGATGAATATGCCCAAGCGCGACATAATCAAAATATGCCTCCGGAAATGCAGAAGCGTCCACGCCGCCCAGGTTACCGACCTGTATGCTTCGTTCGCTATCGGAGGTTGTAACGCCAGTAGCAAATAAATGACCCATCACAATAACGGGAATACCCTGCTGTTTAAAGGGCAAAGCTTGTTCCCCAACCCGATGAAACAATTGCTGAATGCCATTGCGTACAGACTCTTCCCGAGATGCGGAGGATTCACCGGCTAGCCCTGTGCGGACATCCCGGTCCTTCAAATATGGCATAGACAGGATTAATACCTCAGGGTTTACAGCGGGAATTGGATGAAACAAGTCATCCAAATTATCCGGCAATCCTCCGATGATGGATATTTTTAGACG
>RHAI01000213.1 GCA_010028705.1 bacterium | reverse complement strand
CATAAAACGGCTAATGGTGAGCGGTACAATATGCATGCTATGACGGCTGCTCATCCGACGCTTCCATTTAATACCCGAGTCCAAGTGAAGAATGTGAAAAATGGTCGAACAGTGGTAGGCTCAATCACAATAGGAATAACACGTGATGGTAAAGATACAATTGGAACAAAAGGTTTAGTAACGCTAATGGCCATATATTTCATATTACATCCCATAACAGCAATACTGACAATACCAAATAACAGTACATACAATCCACACGCCAAATATACATTTGTATTATAATTTTCATCATCGTCATCGTCGTGTGTTGCGGTTGGTATATACGTTGAATAGTCACATCGAAGTCGTTTTCTATTTCTAAGTTCCATTGTTAAATAATAACTCTGTATACGATATATATTCCAGATTTATTTATATGATTTTGCTTTTTTCAACAAGTGTTAAAACATAAAAAACATACACATTTATTCCCAATTATTTTAGGAAATATCTACTCGTGTTGATATTGCTCAGTGGCTTGTGTGGAACGGAACTTAATAACCGTCATATTGAACCGTTGGAACATCATCGTCCATCATATCGACAATGTCGTAGGAACTCACGATTTCATCCGTCCCCCCCGGGAAGATCTCGTGGCGACGACCTCCCTCCGACAAAAGGATGTCATCGTCATTGAATTCGGCAGATGGAGTTTCGCCTGAAGCGCACCTGGCAACGGCGTGCGCACACGCGCTATAGGCGCTTGGTGTATCGTCCAGAGTGTGCTTGATAGATTGATGACGTGTCAGTCCAATTCCACCCGCTGTGTGGAAGGCCATAGGGTCAGAACCGATGAATAGAACGGACCGATTGGAATGACCCTTCTTGAATTCTTCGATTGCCTGGCTCAATGTGATAGACCCCATCCTGGAATCGTTGTCTTGACCGTCAGTGAACACTTTGAGAACGATTGTCCTGTCACCACTCTCTTCACCCGCCTTGGAAATGACACGCGCAACCGCATCACGCATTGCGGTTGAACCGTCGCAAATGAAATCCGCCGCACAAATGAGTTGTATGTCTTGAATGGGTTTGAGCTCGCCGATGCGAATGTTGTCGTAGGATGAAAAGGTTGTAATGCTGAGTCTTGCGGTGAAAGGATGATCGACCGGATACAAACTTTGTAAATCACGGACGATTTCATTCATCCCATCAGCAACAGGACCACATTGGTCGGCCATAGAACCGCTGACATCTTGAATGAAGAATACGTCCATATCAACGACGCCGCGTCTTACCTGTTCGTCGGCAGATTGAATAGGAATAGGAACCGGACCAACAATTTCTTCTTCAGCTTCGGCCTGGGACGTTGATGGAATATGAAACTGGTTGGCCAAATATGCTTCGTCGTTTTGAAAGCCGGACATTGTATTGCGTCTAAGTTGTGTCTCTTGAATA
>RHAI01000212.1 GCA_010028705.1 bacterium | reverse complement strand
TACTGCTACTGCTACTGCCGACGCCGCATCCTCTCAACTGCAATCTAACAAATCTTGTAATTCTTGCGTTCGGCGTAAGTGTATCCGATTTTTACTAATTCTTCGCCGTGTTCGAAATCGAGTTCGTCGTAATCGGCTAAATAGGTCGCAGCGACGAACCATTGATTGACTTCGCCCACCGGATTTACGCAATTTTGATTTAGGATGGCGAGAGGATTGTTGAAATTGTGGCCGACGATTTGGAATGTCCTCTTAACCATGTCTCGGATGGATTCGATTTTGTAAGGAGTTTCGGGCATCCAGTCCGACGTAGTTATGTAGGTTATATTTAGGTAAGACCCATCTGGCGGACTGAACACTGCAAGAAGTTCATTGCTGAGTGTTCCTCCATCCGCGTAAAGCGCGTCGTCGAGTTTCACTGGAGGGAACACTACTGGAATCGCGGATGTCGCCATAAGAAGTTCGGTCTGGTTTTCCTCAGCGAGTTCGGAGAACGCGAACACATCGAGCTGTCCAGTGTAAAGATTCGTGGCGCCAATCAAGGTATGGACCGCGGGTGGATTCGGCATCCTCTCGACTACAGTTCGGATTGTTTGACGGAGAGGTTCAGTATTCAAAAGCGATATTCCGGTGGGTGGCAACACAGTATAGATTTGTCGGTTCCGAAAAGACCCATAAAGAGATTCTATGCGGCGAATTCCAACAGAAATATCTTCGAAAAACGAGAGGAACCCGGCATTGAGCCCGCCCGCCGATATTCCAGTGTAAAGGTCGTAAAAGGCCCCTCCAGCCCCGGCCGACTCTTGAATGCGCTTGAGAATCCCGATTTCCACTGCACCAAATGCACCTCCGCCACTAAAGGCCAATTGCCGCATCCCGACCGCAATTTGCAAAAACACCGACACCGCCAAAATACGCAAGAAAGAATTCATCGGATTCGATTATATGACAAATCGCAAAGTTTCTATATTTTTATCCTCTCTATTATTCTTATTTTGAACCGGATGATGGTGTAATGGTGATGGGGGGGGGCATAAAATTATATTTTCTAGCCAATATTTTAAGGTGTATATTTTCAACTTTTCTTCGATTTTTTCCTCGACCGGCGGCGGCGCCTGATGAAGGACGAATACACACCAATGTTCTTTTTTTTCGCAATCGGTCCAATACTGTAGCATGACTTGGTTCAGGTTGGTCGGTTCGGGCGTTTTAGGTCGAATATCTTTGCGCCAAAATGGGTTCAACCAGTGCATTATGTCGAGAGGATGAGGTGGCGAAGGAGGCGCAAGTTGAATCACACGCAGGTCGGCGATGTCTTCATAATAATAGGATTGTTTATCGAGTCCTTGGCGCTCACATTTTATTGATATGATTTCATACAATACATCGGGGTCGGATAAATGATGAACTATGTCGGCAACGCAATAATGTTGTTTGAGT
>RHAI01000211.1 GCA_010028705.1 bacterium | reverse complement strand
AGAGAACCCGGGGGCGCAAATCATGGTATTGGCGCACAATCGGAGCCTGTTGACGTACCTCCATGCGGCCCTTTGCTCCACGTCGCATTTGCCTTTGCGTCGTGATTTATCTGTACCAAATGAACTCATACAAGAAATTGGTTTATCGTCCGAAACAGACAGTTTACTACCAGGTTCTTGTCCCCAATCTACATTAGCGGGGGGCGTGCGGGGGGCGGCAGCCCCCGCAACAGTAGGATTCTACGTCGGCGGCATGAAACAAAAGGACCTCCAAGAAACCGAATCCAAACAAATTGTTCTCGCGACCTACGCAATGGCAGCAGAAGCGCTGGATATCAAGACACTCAGCATCCTGTTGATGGCGACCCCGAAGACGGACATTACACAGTCTGTGGGCCGAATCTTGCGAGTGAAACATGCGAACCCGATCATTGTGGATATCATAGACAGTCACCAGTTGTTTCAGAACCAGTGGAAATTGCGAAAGCGATTTTATAAGAAGGCGAATTATAAAATCGTTATGACGACCAGTAAAAAGTATACGGACATGGAAACAACAGATTGGTTTAAGGTGTTTGATCCGAAAATAAAAGACGCAGACGCAGACGATGACGATGAAAAAAAGAATACGACGGATTTCGGCGGTAAGTGTTGTATAGATGTTAGCGGGTTATAAACAGGTCAGGGAACCTACGGTTCCCCGTAAACCCCTCCCTTTTATTTTTTGTTACTTTAAGGGAGGGGTTCGGGGAACCGTAGGTTCCCTGATTCCCTGATTATCGGCGACGTTTGGTTTTTCTTTTAGAATTTCGTCTGGTTTTTTTGTTTCGTCTACGTTTCCGTTTGCTTTTTCCTCCGCCCGGTGGTCTACCGAGTTGTGGAACAACATTTCCTGTTACGTATTCAGATGCAGGGTTGTGGGGCATTAGGGATAGTGTTGTATAGTTATCCCCCGGTAAATTATACGTCGTTTTACCGGTCAGATCAATTGCTGATACCTTGCCGGTGTCCCTTGCCTCACGTCTTTCATCAATAGCCTTCACATCTTCTGGTTTAAAACCGCCATTGTCTTCGCCATTATTGTTGCCATCGTCGTTTGGACCCGGACCCCATATACCAGATGTGTTATCTATATAGGGACGATTTGAGCTCAAAAAATCAGCACCATACTTAAGATCGGCCGCAGGAGGATCGGCCGCAGGAGGAGCGGCCACCGGATGAGAATAACGGCCGGAATAATAGTCATCCAGTACCTGATGACTATTTTTACCGGTCGTATCCAAAGTTTCTACATGCTTCCATGGACAGGTCCCCAAGCACCCCCCCCCTTGTTTCTCAACTAGAAAAATATTATCGGTAGGGCGTGCGTTTCTACCTCTACCTACCATTTCATACGCGAACCCAATCCAACCTCCACCTGGCATCTCTGCGGACCAACCA
>RHAI01000022.1 GCA_010028705.1 bacterium | reverse complement strand
AATGGGAGATTCTTCAGGCCGAGTGACTGCCTTTGATATTAATGCAAGTTGCATGTCTTTTTTAGCCGCCCTAGATACCGTTGGCTATCTGGTAGCGGCAGAAAAGTACACCCATGTATTGCTGGTATCTGCCGACATCGCCACATATGGCGTAAATTGGGACGATTTAAGAGAAGGGGGTATTTTTGGAGATGGAGCTGCAGCTGTTGTAGTTCGAAAATCAACGTCTTCCGAATCGTCATCTTTGAGGCACTCCAACATGAAAACCTGGACGGAGGGAGTTAAGCATTGCCAAATCCGAGGAGGAGGTACTCGATTGCATCCTCTGAGAGACCGTGCTGCTTTTGAAAGTGCCTTAACTTTCGAAATGAATGGAAAAGCCGTATTTAAACTTGCAAATCGATATTTACCCGACTTCATTAACCGATCTCTTTCGGAATGCGAACTCACCCTAGAGCAGATAGATCTATTTGTTCCTCACCAGGCCAGCAAGCTGGCCTTAGAGCATCTAGCAAAAAAACTTAAGGTTCCCGATGAAAAAATAATCCGAATTTTTCAAACGTTTGGCAATCAAGTTGGGGCCTCTCTGCCTACAGCTCTTCACTACGGAATAGAGACCCAGAAAATTAAACGTGGGAATACGATCATGTTAGTCGGAACGGGTGCCGGGCTGACTATGGGCACAATAATCCTAACCTACTGATGTAAACACATGAATATTTTTGTCTCAGGAGGAACAGGCTTTGTAGGAAGAAATTTGGTTTGGGCACTAGCTCAAGCCGGCCATCAGGTGACTTTTTCGGGACGAAACCGAAAAGCGGCCTTGTTGGTATTAGGTAAAAGTATCTTGCCTACCAAATTTTTGGAAATGGATCATTCGGATCCTGCCTTTCAAAACAAATTACAGCACTATCTTAGATCAATGGATGTGGTGATTCACAATGCTGCACTTAGTTCGCCGTGGGGCACCTATGATCAGTTCCATCGGGCCAACGTAGAGGCCACCCATCTTCTTTTACAAGCATCAAAGATCGCAGGAATTTCAAAATTTATTTATTTATCTACTCCTACTGTATATTTCAAATTTGAAGATCTCTTCAATATTGCTGAGGAATCTACTTTGCCTTCACCGGTCAATTTTTATGCTAAGACAAAACTAGACGGCGAAAATTTGGTCGCTTCTTCAGGAATTCCTCAAACTATTATTTTTAGGCCTCGAGCTATTTTTGGGCCGTGGGATACCACCTTATTTCCTAGGCTTTTACGCGTGATGAAACTGGGAAAAGTCCCTATTTTTAGAAATGGACAGATTTGGACAGATTTAACTTTTATCGACAATCTAACTGCGGCTGCCCTCTTGTCCTTGAAACATAATACAAACGAGCCTGTTTCAATTTTTAATATTTCAAACGGAACTCCTATTCAAATTACTTCTTTATTTGAATACATCAAAACGTACTTTGATTTGGATTTTAAAACCATTAACTTGCCCCACACGCCTATTCATATTCTGGCCAGCCTTTTTGAGAAAGTATCAATCCTGACTAAAAATGAGCCTCTATTTACCCCTTATTCCATTGGAACTTTAGCTTTTTCACAAACTCTCAATATTTCAAAAGCAAAACAAATTTTAGGCTACAAACCTCTCGTAACTATTGAAGAAGGAATTGCCAGAACCGCGAACTGGTGGACCAGAGAGGGTGGCTTGTGATTACAAAATTCAGACTATTAAAGGTTGGTCATTGTCTTCATCCAGGATGTTTAGCCTTTAAAAAAGGCTCTCTAAAAAATATTGAATTTCCTGCTCTAGTAGGACTACTTCATCACTCCACAAAGGGCTGGATTTTATTTGACACAGGATATGCGCCCTTCTTCTTCCGAGCTACCCAGAAATTTCCTGAAAAATTGTACAGAATGGTTACTCCCGTTGTACTGAATAACGTAGAGACTTTGACCTGTCAGCTCTGCCAGTTAGGGATCCAGGAGGACGACATTTCCACCATTATTATTTCGCATTTTCATGCAGACCATATTGCTGGACTTAGACATTTTTCAAAAGCCAGATTTTTTTGTTCAGAGATAGAATTTCTCTCTATGATGACCCTAAATAACAGGTTTTTGAAACTACGACACGCATTTTTACCTCAACTTTTGCCGCCAGACTTCCTTAAACGAATATTTTTTGTAGAATCCAGTCCCTGTATTGATATTGAAAATAATTTTCACCCTTTAAAAAAAGGATACGACCTTTTTGGGGACCAAAGTGCCATTGCCATTTTTTTACCAGGCCACACACATGGCCAAATTGGCCTTATATTCAGAGATTTGGCGAGAGGCCGACACATTTTTTTTGTAGCAGACGCTTGCTGGCATACTGATATGTTGAATACTCTTCAAACTTCTTTTTTCTCGAGTCTCATTTTCGATAATAAGAAGGCATATCACCGAACTCTAGAAAAACTTCGGATATTTGCTTCTCGTAACCCAGATTGCCTCATTATTCCATCTCACTGCCAAAAGACTTGGGAAAGATATAAATATGATTGCAAATGATATTGCCACATTAATCCGGGCCTTCGTCAAAACTAGGTGGGGTTTGAATTTTAAGTCTCGGGCTCACTTAGAAGCATATCAGGAACGGCAACTCAAGGTATTTTTGGCCAAGAAACTGCCTCTTTTTCCTTTTTACAACAAAATAAAAGCAGACAATTTACAACAACTTCCGATCATGACAAAAGAGTTGGTACTCAAAAATTTTTCTGAACTAAATTCAAAAAACATTTCTTTAGAATCGGCCACCCGCTTCGGCCTCGATATAGAATCAAACCGTGAATTTCAATTGCTTTTAAACGGCATTACTATAGGACTATCCAGCGGTACCCAAGGGCCTAGAGGGGTGTTTTTGATATCGAAAAAAGAACGGCTTGTATGGTCAGGAGTTATGTTAGCCAAAGCACTTCCTCCGACATTGCTAGAGAGAATGATATTAAAAGCAAAGCCAATAAAAATCGCCTTCTTTTTAAGAACCAACAGTAGGTTGTACTCCACATTAACCGCAACAAAGAGAATAGAGTTTGAATTTTACGATCTACTCGATCAATGGGAGGAACTCTTGTGGAAGCTTGAAGTCCAAAATCCGGATGTGATTGTGGCCCCAGCTAAAGTCTTGTCTTTACTAGCTAGCAAGGTTGAGCAAGGAAGCTTGTCCATAAAGCCAAATCGATTGATCTCTGTGGCCGAAGTCCTTGAACCTGATGATCAGGCTTTGATCGAAAAAGTCTTTCAACAGAAGGTCCATCAAATTTATCAGGCAACCGAAGGATTTTTGGGAATTACCTGTGAACATAATATCGTCCATTTAAACGAAGAATTTATACACGTCGAACCCAAATGGATTGACAACGATAAAACACGTTTTTTGCCTATCGTAACCGATTTTACCAGGACCACTCAGGCAGTGGTACGTTACCAGCTTACCGATATCCTAAAAATACGTTCAGAACCTTGCCCTTGCGGAAGCCATTGTATGGCAATAGAGGAAATTTCAGGCCGAAATGACGATATTTTGTGGATGCAAAAACCAAGTGGCGATTGGAAACCAATTTTTCCGGACATTATTCGCCAGGGATTCTATGCCAGTTCAGTCCCATTTGCGTTTTACAAGGTCAGACAAAAAAAGCATATATGGGAAATTGTGGCCGGTCAAAATTCCGAACATCAACAGGTTGAGGCGGTCCGAATTTGTCAATCTATTGCCAATAAACAAGACTGCATTCTTCCGGCGATTAATTTTATCCCCCCGGAAGACGATCCCATCTTCCAAAAAAGTAGGCGTATCCAATGTATTGAGCGACCGGAGAAACAATGAATTATATTTATGCAATTTCTTTTGCTTTGATGCTTGCTGCTGTACTCGTAGAAGCCGTGGCTTTAAAGTTTACTGAAGAAAAATCGATATCTTGGTTAGATCTACTTTTCAATATGGATTCGGGGCATATTGTGATGTGGTTTTTCAGAGGCATTGAAATATCGGGATACACCTTGATCTACCGGTACTCACCTTTTAACATGATTAGTCCGGAACCTTCTATGTTTATATGGATCTTAGGATTTTTTGCTTGGGATTTTGGATTTTATTGGTTACATCGATATCATCATAAAATCAAGTTGTTGTGGGCGGTCCATGTTGTTCATCATGAAGGGGAGCATTTCAATTTGTCTTTGGGGGCCCGAAATTCTTGGTACTCCTCTATTACTTCGCTTCCCTTTTTTGCGCCTATGGCATTAATTGGAATTAACCCGGTTGTATTTGTTGGGGTATCTAGCATCCACTATACAGTTCAGCTGTATAATCACTGCGGACTAATTAAAAATTCAGGTATTTTGGACAAGTTTATGATTACCCCAAAACATCATCGTATCCATCACGGCCTCAACCTCGAATATGTTGATAAAAATTTTGGGGGAACCTTTCTAGTTTGGGACAAGTTATTTGGAACATTTCAAAAGGAAATCCCACACATACCTGTTCAATTTGGCATTAAGAAACCCTTCGGTTCGTTGAATCCCTTTTGGGCCAGCCATCTACCCATCATGAAATTTTTTGGATTTCACAAAGTCTCGGTTAGTACAAAAAAACAGAAAACGTCTTTATCAAGAATCTTGATTTATGGATTGCTTTCATACGCAGCTGCTATCTGGGTAATACTTTCACAACCGACTATTCCATTCGTATTTCATCTGATATTGGTACTAATTGTATGCATGCAAACTGTTGCTTTGGGGGCTATGTCAGAAGACAGAAAATGGGGAGAACCTAGTTGGCTCGGGATGCAGGTGCTACTGATTCTAGTTTTTTTTATTTTTCTATGAGCACGCTTCTAGATCAGAACTTCCGGAATATGCGCGATAAGCTCAGTGTTTACAAGCCTAATTCCTTCTGGAAATTTTTGACCCTATGAAATCACTTTTACAGAAATTCAGTTGCATAACTGCATTTTGAGGGTATTACACATCTGACCCTCGTATTCTTGAAACTGTTTTACTACGATCTGTCATCTAATGCGTGATCGTGCGGGGCTCTTGTTTTCTGACGTCCGCGATCTTGTCTATCAGTCGCGAAGATAATTTGCTGTAGAATATCGTCAGCACACTCAGTTAAATGGCGTTCACACAACTCATTGATGTCAATAATCTCTGGACGTCCGTTCCAGGTAAGTATCTTCGATACATTGCCAGCATTCATGTGTGTTTGTCGAATCGTTTTAATCGCCGTCGCGATACTGTCTCGGTCTAGTTTGCGGCTCTTAATCATTTTTAGCATTGTGCGTAAAAAAGTATCCGCATATTCTTCTTTAATGGGTTTTGTCGTGGCTAAAATACGCATAAATACCCCCTCATCAACAATGTTTGTCCCTATTAGGTAAGTGCTTTCTTTCTGTTGTGTACCATTAGGCTTGGATTCAGCTGATTTAAAGGCGTTTACGGCGCCCTCCAGTCGAGCATCAAAACTGGCGTATAGATTTGGCTCCGGCCAATAAATGGATTTTACACCGTTGATGTCTAATAGAGCTGTCCTAACCCTGAATTCATGCTCGTTTATGCAATTTAGAGTCGTAATTACATCATCCAACTCATCGTCAGTAAATCGTTCCTTTAACTGCTGTAATCTATTTTTTGCAGTTGCCGGATCCCATAGGTAGCCGCCACTCAAAACAATCCTACCGTTAAGGGATATTTTCTGGAGTTCGGCTTGAAGAATAGTCTCACGCATTGTGTCCTCCTCTGTCTCGATTGGGAGAAGTAGGGGATCTCTCGATACATCCGCATCCATCCAACGTACCACAGGGAGAACGCTCTGTCGGCGAATAATCCGGTGAACCCCCTCGATACCGGGGTGTAACGACAGTATTGAACGTGATTCCATAAATGGAAACACATAGCTTTTTTGATTTAGTTTTGTAGGGATCCACACCATGGGAAAGCAACATCCGTAAACTCCGTTATTACTCATAAATTGGGCAAGATCAGTGGACTGCTGAGTCATTTTTTTAAACGTATTGCACTGATTAGGGCCAGTACTGATTGTCGTTACGGGAGCGTTGAGTGCGACTATCAATGTAACGAAATTGCGCTTTGTTCGCCCGCTGGTGAGTAGAGCTTGAATTTTTGATTTTGCACTATCTATATTTTGTTCCATGACTTCGATTATCAATGGCGATGGGGCGAGATTTTCGTTGGAATATCTCAAATTATGGGCTATCAAATCAGGTTCCACATTGGGGGGGTAGGATGTGTTGCAAGGTCCGATTTTTAGGTGATTGGTCGTAAAGAACTTGTGCTTACTTAACGAATCTATAAATCGGTTACGGATATCTGTGACCCCTTGATCAATTTCATTTGCATTTGCTGTGCTGAAATGAGCAAATGGTTGGTCACACTCGACAATCGGGACCCTAAAATTTCCCTGAATAATTTTGTTCAAGCTCGATTCAGTGGAAGCGATACCCAGTAATTCACTCACTAAAACTCCCGTACTTTGCCCATCAAACATTCCTGAAAACCAGCGCTTGATATGAACGGCAAAACCCGTTCCTGTTTCGGCATCCCGATAGACCATTCCAGACATCCCATTTTGAGTGGGTAAATAATTGACTTCTAATAGTTGCTCGAATGGTTCATACGGTTTTTCTTCGGCAAAAACCGTGAGGTTTTTTTCTGAATCGAAGCCCACTGTATAAGTTGATAGAGGGGGCTGCATGGCGTTTAAACGGACAAAAGTCGCAAATGATCCATTTTGAATTTCAAGGATCGCGTAATCTAGCCGTCGTTCAGCGCCATCTTCGACAAGTTTAATTGGGTATCCGCTGCCGTTCTTAATAAAATTCAGCTCAGAAAGGCGATGTCCATTGAGTATATGTCTAGCAATTAAAACGTGTTTTGGAGAAATTAATGTCGCAGTGCCGAGGATCGGCCGTCCAATACGTGCTAAACAGATCTCCCCGACATCTAAATGGGCATTGTGTAACAATGCATCGTGCCCAGCCCGAATAACCGTATCAACCGGTTGCCCTGAAAACTGCAAAAGACCATTTTGGTGCACCGGTGCCCAGTTTGGGGAGCCTGTCGCACAACGAAGTTGGTGCATAAGGCTGGTCGGTCCCTGAAAATTCTGACCGTGACTCAATAAAAATTGCCGAGTATTGTCCATCGGTGCGAGCGGTAGCACTCGATTCCAACTCGGATGTGCGATCTGTTTAAAAATCAAGGTTAAAATTGGTATCCGAGTCCGATACCGCCGGTGAAAAAGGATACGGATGTCGTTGTAATGCCGGATACTTTTTCCGTGGCAACGTAAATGGGGTTATTAAATACGGTAATATAGATATTATCGGTGAGATAGTGATGAATCCCAATGAACGGACCGCCATCGATTCCGTTTTCAATTGTTTCTGAGGCCGAAGTTCCGGACAATGTATACGCTTCGATTCCATAGGCTAGATAGGTTGCAGCGTTTAACTTTTCACGAATTCCTATCCAACCACCTAGCCATAATAACTGAGTAGTTGTATCGCTCGACCTTGTCTCGCCGGCCACATCAAACCCGACATAGGGGCCACTTTCTGTCGGACCATTAAATCGGTACACACCGGATATGCCAGTACCGCTAACGCTAACCTGTACCGAAAACGGTGTCGATGGTGTATTGACACTGGCGGTTATGACGGATACATACAACCCCACGATTGACAGAATGACGAATAATTGGCGCTTAATTGGTCGCATAATTTAACTCCTGGTGGTTTGGTAGGGGGGGCAGCGAGCTGAACGCTGTGGCCCCGCAGAAAACATGGTCTTGTTACGGGTATGGGATGGTTGGGATTTTAGTATTATCGATTGGTAATTGGCAATCAGTGGCGGTCTCTATCGATTATCGTGGGCCATCGGTTGTCGGATCAGCAACGGCGACCGCCCGTGCCAGCAGGTTACGAATAATCGGACTTAACTGCTCGGAATAACTGGGCGTTAGCGCATCAGTCGCTAAAAAATGGCCCAGTTCCGTGAGTAATCGGACGATTCGATTTTTTTCACTGGCCCTGCGGTAGGTGATACCGTGTACTTGGGTCGATCGGTTTAACGTTGAAAACAACCGCATCACCTGATCCAGAAGCACGGGTTTGTGGTCGCTGGGGCAGGAGTGATCAATGGCTCGCCACATTAACAGATGGCAAAATGACACAACGAGTTCATTGTCTAATAATCGATCGGGCAAGGTGGTAAATAATCGCATCCCATAGCGCTCCGCTCGTCGGCCGGATAGATTTTCCGACGATTTATAATCAGTGTGCATAAGCATATTTAGGACCAATTGACCAAAAATATGTTGAGCATCGATAAGCACGGCTTCGTCACGGTCGCTAAGCCTCCCGTCGGCATCCAAATGGACGCCATCAAGGCGGGAAAGGGTGTCGTCCACAAACGCATCGATTCGCCGATGGATTTTGGAATGACTATTAGTCAATTCCCAGCCGATTGATGGGGATCCGGCACCGTCGATTAGGGATGAATCAGCCTTGAATTTAATCCCATTACTGAGAATGTAGATGTCGAACAGTCGCTCGAGATCGTCGTGTTGGACATTAATATACAGTGTGTTGATGATTTCGTCCGTCAGCTGCTCCAGCGTGTCACGGGCCGATTCGGTGATGCTTGGCAGTAATCCAAAAAATAGGTTCAAATTCGCAACATTCCCGATGTCGTGTATCGATTTTTGAGATTTGGTTTGGTCAAAAATGTGACACTTTAATTCCATTAACGTACCCAAAAACGCGGGTATAGTATGGCTAATCGTTTGAAGCAATTTCGACAGTTTGATGATACCGTCATCCAACTGATTAAATCCGGCTTTCAGTTTAGTAAGTGCCGGTTTCCGCCCGTTAAGTGCCGCTAAACTTTGACTCCGTAATTGACGGGAGAGAGCTAAAAAATAGTCCAGTTTTTCATGAGGCATCGCCACGGTTGGCGCTTTGGATCCAAAGTCCTGCTCGAATTGTTGGATAATCCATCGGATATAGTCCAGGGTACGATGTAATTGAGGATAGATTAATAGTATGGGTTTTTGCAGTGCCATGCTGGGTGCTGCGTTGAAGTGTTCAATAACGCCCTGGGTAGATTCGAGCACCGATATTGCGGTTTCCATCTGCTCAAGTTTTTTTTGAATTGCCCGGGTAGGGTCCGACACCACTAAGTTCCGCAGTTCTTCCAGAGGCTTGTTAAGGGCCAATGACCGGATATGGAATTTAAAGAGATTTAACAAAATTCGGTGTTCAATCGAATCTCCAGGAATGAGTTTCTTAATTAACCGTGTGATCCGATCGCTGCCATCGGTAAGCTGTTTAACGGTTGTGTCATCGTGTGGTAAGTCGATCAATTGTTTCAATTCGTAGGAGCCCCGGTAAAAAACCATCTGACGAAAACTGGCAAGGGCGTGGTCCGTTAACTTTCCATGGATCTCGGAAAAGGCGCGAATCCCGTTGTCGGCGAATTGGATTGATTGACGGGGGTCGATTCGCTCATATTCCACCATTCGTTGGATATGCCAGCTGATTATTAAATGTGCCAGTGCGATTTGGTGAGGGCTCATTTTCGGCGTATGTTTCGCGGGTTCGAAAAATGCCATCAGTGGGGTGATCGCTCGTTCCTGAGTTCGGATTAAGTCATCGACGCTTAATTCTTGGATAATGGTATGCTGTAATTCATTTAACATGACATCGGCGTGTAGCACCGCACGGTCAATTGTATCGGTTGGTAGCCGGTGGATCAGGTCGCGTATTTGCGCCATAGCATCGGGGGTTGATAGTGCGGGATTTGCCGAACCGTTTGGGGTGTTAATGCTGGTCAATAATAGTTGCAATTTGCCCTCAATTGATGATGGGAGAGTGGTCTCGAAAGGACTGAAATGAGTATCCAAAACCGATTGAATATCCGTAAAATAATGGGGATTCATGGTGTGGATGAGATTGATCGCCGATTGGATTAATTCTCGGTGCTCGATCGTGGGGTCTGCGATTGAGATTAGTTCGCCGTAAATTTGCTCGATTGTGTCGGTGGTGTGAGTGTTCCCGCCGTTCGATTCGGCATAGGTGAGTCGCAGCGCTAATGACATGAGCGACGAATCGACCGACGTCATGATGGGTAGCATCCGCATGCTGTTCGTGTACAACGTATGGTTGAGTCGAGGGTCAGTTCCGTGGCTATTACATATTGAGAGAGTAGCCATAATAAATCGATGCGCGTCATTCTCGCCGAGGGTATGAATCGGTGTATCCGCTAATAGACGCCAGGTTTCATTTTGAGGAGGATAGTAATGGCCCGTTCGATCCAGTTTACCCAGCGCCTCAATTCGTCGTTCAGTGAGTAAAATGGCCCACCGAAAATAGAGTGACGAGTCGATCGATATCGTGCCTTTAAAGCGACCCAATAGCGATTCGGAATCGGGAAAGTCGGTGTGAGTCTCAAGGTATGGCAAAAGATGGGGTAATAGATCATCGGTGGCCGACTGGGGAAATTTGGGACTGTTTTGAAGGGATTGAAGTAACGATTGTAGTGTGAGTGGGGATAGTGGCGCCTCAGTCCCTTCGCCAATTTGTAACGCTTGGGTTAACAGTCGAACCACTAATTCGTCACGGTGAGCGGGGAGCGGCTCGCAGGCCAAGCTCATTCGGGCAATTTCAGTGAGCTGATCCGCCTGAAACGCCCCCCGAAGGCTCGCGGCAATTAGAGCGGTGAAGGTGACAAATACCTGATGGCCAAGCGACCCCGGATCCTCAGTGACGCTAATTCGTTGAGCCAACGACTGCAGAAACCGCATATCGTCGATCTTCGGGGCCGTCGGTATGGATTTTTTAACCAGAAATTCCGCAAATTCGGGCTGACCGGCCATTGCGGCTACCGACGTTTCAAGCAGCCGATGTCGTAATGACGTGACGGTTAGTTGAGATTTTTTGGATCCCATTAGTTGCGCATCTAATCGCAATTTCCCCAATTCGAATTGCTCACTGAATTCAATGGTTTTTGACACGGGGCTCAGAATTTCGAACCATTTTCGGTATACCTGAGTGAACCCGATTTTGTCGTGTTCTCTTCCTTTCGGAATCGCCGATAGTCGTTGTAATTCGCTCGGCAAGATATCCAATAGGTGAATGGCAAGTGGTGTCCACGCGTCGCGATTGGCTCCTACCGATGGCTCGATCAGTGACACAATCGCTCCGGCCGTATCGGTATCCAGACGATCACCATGAGCAAGGGCGGTATGCGCGAGTGCCATCAGGAAGGGCGTTCCAGTTTCAATATCATCCGGAATACCGGCCAGAAGTAGTGGAAAATGACTCATGAATTTTTTACTGACTCCGTCCGGTAGTCGGTCAATGCCGCAACGTCGACATAATTCCTCCCGAAGTGGATCATCGGCGGTAGATGCAGGAACCCGTTGCCGGGTCACGGTAGCGCTTTTATCTCGGCGGTGAGTCGATGCGGACGATTTAGGTGAATTGGCGGGCGGCTGTTTTTTTTCAGTTGACTCACTGTGGGTGCCCAGAACGAGTTGACATACGGTCTCCGGCGGCTCTGGCCTCTGATGGGAAGACGGGGGCGCTAAGAGCGGGACACTATGAGTAAGTTCTGAACCCGTGGTGATGGGCGTGTAAGTGGCTCTATCTGACGATATCTCCGGAGGCGATTGAACCGGATGAGCGGATATATACTGGTTGATCAGGTGGATATAGGTAGCCGATTCCGACGGCGAGGCACTGGCTTGAATCCAGGACCTCAGAGTGGTCAATTTCTGGATGGACTGACTGTCAGAACTTGGGAATCGCCATCTTAATTGCTTGGCGAACGCATCCATCGTGTAGCGAAAATCCGCCAGTAATCTCGTTGTTAGCTGTTCTTTGAGTACGGGTGCGATCCCAGGTACTGCTGTTCGTTGGAGAAGGTATAATGCTTCGGCAAATTGGATCGGGGCCTCGCCACGGACCAACTCGGGTTGCTGAGCTGATCTCATCGAGATTAATGGGGTGGCTGCAAAGAGGCAGCACACGGGGACCAGTAACTCGGTGTCATGATGGGTGGTACGAATATGATCGGGGGCAATTCGATAAAAGCGCTCAAGTCCCAAATAAGGCGGGGTGGGTTGCCGGTATTCAAATACGATAGTCTCTGTTGATCCGTCGCCAAATGTCAATTTATATTCCTGAGTGGCAGGGCCCGTCGGAGTGGGGACAAAAATACCCGGTCGGGTTTCGTCATGAGTTTGGACCGTTGAAAGTCCCGTGGTGATTGTCTGTAATAGGGCATTCGTTGATCGACGCATGATCCCACAATAGTGCCCAAATCGCTCGTTATAGGACCACTGGGTGTCGCCAAAGAACCCGTGGAATCCATGGAGCCCGGTGGTGTCAAACACGACAATCAATTTATGTGGGGTGGGTGCCGGATATGGGACTCTCAATTCCGTAATAGGTAGAATGGTGGCATTGGGCTGTGATCGAACAATTCGATCGAGCAATTGTCGCTGATGGTCGTTTAATGGGCAGATTCCCCAACCCGTTTCAATAAGGTCGGATCCGACCATTGATTGTCCGGATTCGGCGAGGGTGTGTGATGATGAAATTATTTTTAGCATCCGTATTCCTTGTCTAGCGGGGGTAGCATGCGACAGTTTCCAATCCGGAGTGTGAGGAATCGGAGGGTGATGCCGCCGCATGAAATCAGCCTGTTGGGCACGCGTGGGTATTAACGAAATATCCTGAAATTATGTCGGCTATAATACACGGCATTTTCCGGAATGGAATAGCAGTTTTTTGTTTTTATACCAATTAAATTTGGATTGCCTTTGGTGTTTTCATTAGGTTTACTGGACGACATTATTTCGGCAGTCGGCGGCATGGGCGACCAACCGGTCGCCCCCTGGCTCATCCGTTACGAGGCGGCGGTTATTCGACGCACCAGGGCCTGCGCAAATTCAGTCGTTCCGATGGGGTTGTCTGGATTAATATCGACCGTACTTTCGCGTGCCCGGAGGGTGTCGGAAAGGGCCGATGTGATCGCCGTAGAGGCGTGATGCCAACCGAGATGATCGAATAGTAGCGCTCCACTCAAAATCATCGCCGATGGATTGGCAATGTTTCGCCCAGCGATCGATGGTGCCGTCCCGTGAGTGGCTTCGAATATACCGTAGCCCGTCGCGGTGTTAATATTGGCCCCTGGACTTAATCCAATGCCACCGACTTGAGCGGCCAGCGCATCAGAAATATAGTCTCCATTTAAATTCGTCGTAGCTACAACGTCGAAATTTTCTGGGCAGAGTAACGAGTCTTGGAAGAACGCATCGCAAATATGGTCTTTGATGATTAGTTTTCCGTCGGCTGTCGCCGCGTCGAGTGCGGATCGGGCCGCGGTTGCCCCCTCTAATCGTGAAATCTGTTCGTATGTTTTCCACGTAAACACACGATCGGAGTACTCCTCAATAGCCACCTCGTAGCACCAATTTCGGAATGCGCCTTCCGTAAACTTCATGATATTTCCCTTGTGTACGATGGTGACGGAACGGCGTGATCTAGCGATGGCAAAGTCAATGGCCGCCCGCATTAGACGTTTTGATCCATCTTTGGATATCGGTTTAATGCCAAAGCCGGTCGTCGATGGAAATGGGACGTTGAGCGACCCATTTAAAGTGGTGATTGTATCGCGAATCGTTTGCGCTTCAGTGCTGTCATAGGCCCATTCAATGCCAGCGTAGATATCTTCGGTGTTTTCACGAAATATCACCATGTCCACCCGTTCAGGATGTCGCACCGGGGAGGGAACCCCGTCGAACCAGGTGACCGGACGAACACATGCGTACAAGTCAAATGTTTTCCGTAACGTGACGTTAATTGACCGAAATCCCTCGCCGACTGGGGTGGTGAGAGGGCCTTTCAATGCGACTTTGTGCTGCCGGATAGCGTCTATCGTGACGGTGGGGAGATAATCCCCGGTGGTGTCAAAAGCTCGTTGCCCGGCGGGAACCGTTCGCCATTCGACCCGTTGGTTTGGAAGGTGCCTCTGCAATGCGGCGTCAAATACGAGCCGTGATGCGGCCCATATTTCTGGGCCGATCCCATCGCCCTCTAGGATCGGAATCGTGGTGGTTGGTGTCATGGAGTACTCCTTGAATTCATAAATTAGGGATGTCGAGCTGATAATGCGACGATTATCGAAAACAGCGCGAGTATCATGGATGGTAATCCAATTAAAATTAGCGCCTTGGACACGATCTTGAGGTAAGAATTCCCAATCGAAATCAGCCCTAAACTGACGGGCAAGAGCAAAATAATCAAAAACATGTAAAAAATTAGCGTATCGGCTGGAATAGGATGGTGGAGTGCCTGAGGGAGTGCAAACGCAGCTAACGTCACGAGGAGTGTTCCGTAGACCGATAGCCCCGGAACCATTGTGTAAAACCCAAATTCTCGTCTCATAATCGTTGAGTATACCCACCCGCTAGCACGTGAGCCAATAGGGCAAGATCCCGGCAGCGGGCATCGGTTGATTGGGTCGATCAAAGAGCGATACACTGTAGGCGATGAATTCGCGTCAGCTTCAACCGCCAGTGCCTCGACATCGCAGTTTGCGGCATTTTTTATCCCATGTGGTCTGGACCCGTGGCGTTTCCGCCTTTTTTGACGGCGAGGTTCCGTTTTCGTTTTCAAATGGGGACCTGATGGTCGATTGGATTTTTGGGTTAGCGAAACGGGTGGGATTGGGGAAACGTGACATTGCAATCAAAGAATACGGGGCGGGATTAGGGGTTTTGGCGCGCGGTGTGGTTCAACGGTTAACTGATTTTACGGTTGAAACCGAGTGGACGTACTGTATTTCGGAGTATTCCGACCAAACTGTAATGACTCACCGAACCGTATTTTCAACTCCCAACGACTCCGTTCGATTTGCGGTCGAGGATATCATTCGCTCCGAGCCTGAGTTTGGGAGTTATGATGTGATTATTCTGAATTATTTACTGGATAGTCTCCCGACGGCTCACTTATCTCAATCTCCCAATGGCCTTCGAGAATATTTTATTGAATCACGTATTGATACTCGCGATCCCATAATCGACAGCGTCCATTATCCTCCGGCCTATGTCGATCCGTCCGAACTAGACGAGTGGATTCGGACCTTATCACTGGTGGAGGCGGCGTTCGTTGCACCCATCATTTCAAAGAAGATTATCGAGAAACCCGTTATCAAACCGGTCACCTCGCTGGATAAGGATGAGTTGGCGTGGCTCAACGAGTATTGCTCGTCGAGTGATGAAGCACCCCAAGTATTCAACTTCCCATTAGGGTTGTTTCGGATTCTTGATCGTTTATGGGATGAAATTTCCCCAGACGGCGTGATATGGATATTTGATGTGGCTGGGGTGGCCAGCGATTCCTGCGATATGATGACGGTTGGATTTCGGGGCGTGGTGTGTTACCCACTCGCCACGGGTCTGATCGAGTGGTACTGGCAAAAACGGGGTGGGGTGGTGTCTAAATCGTCCGTGAGACCTGGCTTGCCCGTTGGCATGACTCTCTCGAAAAAAGAGATTGTGACGGACTCTGAGATCAATGGAATGTGCGACCCGCGACTCGTTGATTTTGGGGATGATTTGGAAATATCGCTGAACTTAGTGACACCCCAAGATCCCACGTACCGGGAAAAAATGGCCGCAATCGAAAAATCGGTCCCCAAGGAAATCGCCACCGATTACCATGTATGCATGCATTTGGCACTCAAATGGAGTCAACTTGGCCACTATGGCCAGGCCTTGGATTGGTTGTCCCCAGTCTTTAAGCGATACAAGACCGTGGCAATTTCGGCACAAACGTTGGCGGCTCGGTGTTTTAAAATGCTGGGCAATATGACCGAGGCTAAACATCGATTACTGGACGTCTTATTAGTCGCCCCCGATTGCTCGCACGCCTACAAAGAACTCAGTTTAATTGCCTTGAAAGAAAAAGACTGGGATCGCTTTTTGAATTTATCCATTCAGAGTGTTCAACACGGAAATCAAGACCTTCCGTGGAATGTGATTCTGACGATTGGATTGCTCAAGATTCAGGCTCGTAATTATGACGAAGCTCGATCTCTTTTGATTCATTTGGGGACCCAAATTCGACGGCATCCACAGTTGTTTCAACCGGAATTTAACGATCGGGTGAAAGCGGCGATGGGTCTGTTGGAAAATCCGAGTCAAATAACTTTGTAGCTGCAATCCAGCGTTGACAATTTTCTTTATTTACCAGTATTTTTGGCGGATTCCACAAAAAATATATAGATTCAATTGTCCGGTACATCGGTTAAGCTGACCGGTTATTCGTCGTTTAATTTGGTGGGCGGTTGAATCGGTTAAGGGGCCATTATGTATCGCGTATCCGGAATGTTTCCTCTATCCTCCGTCCAGCGGCTGAGCACCGCAACGTCGCGTCGAATAAAATCATTTCAGCCGTCTCGGATAATGCCATTGGACAGTGTCGGGCGCGGCGTCCGGGCATTGAGTGTGCCGGCATTTCCACAGAAAATTCTTGATCTTCCAATCGTTAAACGTCATTCGCCATCGTTGCCAAATATCCCACTGTTGATACCTGGCGAACGGATCGCAATTGGCAATCGTGGGACAGCGGCCAGTCGGTTTGCGGATACGTCGTTTGTTATGGGGCATCCCACGTTGGGGTTATTGGCGGGATCAGATGTGCCAGTCCGGGAACGGCGTGGCGGCCTATCTAGATATCCGGGATATCATTGCCAAACTAAAGGAAAATAACGTTCGCTTTATTTGGCCAGGGTGGGGATTGTGGTCTGAAGATGACCGGGCTCATAGGGAATTTCGGAAAAACGGTATTTTTGTACTGGGGCCCGAACCGTCCGTGGTCGCCGCATTGGGAAACAAAACCTTGGCGAGACAAATCGCCATCACGGCTGGAGCCCCGGTGGTTCCGGGCTCGGGGGTGATTGACACGCTCGACGATGCGCGTCGAGAAGCCGAGCGTATCGGATATCCGGTAATGGTCAAAGCTGTCAGTGGCGGTGGGGGCAAGGGAATGAGAGTTGTTCGATCTGAATCGGAGCTAGCCAGCGGGTTTGACTCGGCCTCCAAGGAAGCTCTCGCATCGTTTAAAGATGGCCGGGTGTTTATCGAAAAATTGGTGGAAGGTGATATTCGCCATGTTGAGGTTCAATTAGTCGGAGATTTACATGGCAATGTCCGACATTTTGGAACCAGGGAATGCTCGGTTCAACGGCGGAATCAAAAAGTGATCGAGCGTGCACCGGCTGGGGACCAATTTAATAATCTGGCCGATAGTGCCGTGAAACTCTTTAAAGAGGTGGGGTATTCCGGAGCGGGGACGGCCGAGTTTATTATTGACTCGGAGGGCAACGCATATTTTATGGAGGTCAATACCCGGCTTCAGGTCGAACATCCGACCACTGAGCTGATCCATAACAACTTGGACTTGGTCGAGGCTCAAATTCGAATTGCTCGCGGCGAGACTCTTGATACAATCTTCCAGTCCGTGACACCCAATCATGGGGTTTCGATTCAATTGCGCGTGATCGGTGAATCCTTAAAGAAAATTGGCGGTGAATACAACACGTTTCCGGTACCGGGTCCGTTTTCCCGGGTAACCTACCCATCTGGATTCGCGACCCGCGTCCAAACCAATTCACGGAATCCAGGCGTTTCAGATTTATTTGACTCAAACCACTCGTTAATTCTTGTTTATGGGAAGACATTGTCCGAAGCGGTGAGTCGCGCGCGGTTGGCGGCCATGTCGGCCTATTTTGGCGGGTCCGACCGATCGAATTTATCATTGATTGACGCCGTCCTAGCGCATCCGGATTTTATTAATCAGCGGATTCACATCAATTGGCTCAAAGCAGTCATGGCGACTCCAGAATTTCAAATTCAGGTTCACGATCCTCGAAATCCCATCAATTTCCAAGATCAGATCGATCGAATGGCGAGCTATGTCGCTGAGGTAACGGTCAATGGGCCAATTATTTCGGGGATTGTCCAATCGGTGGCCCCATCGCTATCCCCCGCAAAACCGGTTCCGTCCTTTCCCGTGACCCCGACATGGCCGTTGTATGGTGAGGTCTACACATCAGCCGGTGGCGGAGTGGCCGGATCGGTGGCCGTAGTGTCCGCGTGGCGGCGTGACGCTTTGGATGGCAATCGGATGCTACTTACGAACACCCGGTTTCGGGATCATTCTCAGACGGCGATTGCCAACCGAGATCAATTGCGGGAGCAATTAATGTCAGCGCCATTTTTGGATCGCCTGCCCTTTATGGCACAAGAGGTGGGGGGTGGGGCCAATACCCACGTTAATTTGCGATTTAATAAAATCGACCCCATTGAGGCGACCCGACGGTTGAAGCAGGCGTTGCCCGGAAGTATTACGGCCGGATTATTTCGTGAAAAAATGGGTGTCGCCTATGGGGATTCTCCATTGGAGTCCGGTGCGGTTGATGAGACGTACCGAATCATGGCTCACGACGGGGGTATTCAAAAATTGCGGGTGTTCCAAGGAATGAACTCCATTGTCGACCTCAAATCGGCGGTGCTGTCGGCTGCAAAAACCGACGCCATCGTCGATATCTGCGTGGCATTTCACCCGACATATACACCTGAGTTTTATATCCGTTTTTTATCGGAAATGGTCGAATTTGCTCGCGACAATAAATTTGAGGATCGGATTATATTGACCGTGAAGGATGCCCAGGGACTGATGGGTTTAGAGCATGTCGACCAATTTTCAGGTGTAGTTGAGGGTATCCAACGGCTCACCGGACATCAGCCGTTGCTGGGAGTTCATTCTCACAACGCTCGACGAACGACGGCACTCGTGATTTTAGAGCTGGCAAAACGAGGGTTTCGCCATTGTTGCGTGACCAGCAGCGATATGTTGGCGGTCTCCAATGCCCAGCCCACGGTTAGCGAAGTCGTTCAAGTGTTTCGAAATACCCCGTGGGATACCCAATTTCCGTTGCAACACCTTGATCTGTTAGCCGAGCATGATCAATCGATACACCAGTTCTGGAAGCCGTTTATGCCGGATAACGAGGTGTCTCCAAACCAAGTCAAAGAGTATGGGATTCCTCCAGGCATGATTAACAATGTTCGACAGCAGTTTTTGGCGGTTGGCGGGCGCCCCGATGAGTTTCGTCGATTCCTGACACTATTTGGGCGTGTTTTGAATCATGTGACTCGGACAACCGGTGTGACGCCGTATTCAAAAGATGCCGGCGAAATTGCGTTGTGGATTTTAAACAATGATCGGACAGGAGCGATTACAACCGTCGATGATATTGTTGAATTTATGGTCGCAAATGTTGCCACGGCCCCGGTATCCACTAAAATGCTGTTTCTGGGGCATAAAGGAACGCCCCAATTTGGGTTTGAGCCACGAGTTGCGTCGGCATTTAATGCGCTTCCGCCGTCCGCACTTCCCCCAATGATACGCCCAACTATCGACTATAAGGAACGCATCGATCGCGTTCATCGCGACCTTGAATTGAATTATTCCCGATCAATTCCTCGATACTTAGCGGTACTGGCGGATTCATTTCCAGGTGATGTCGAGGGCCTACTAAAATTCGAGGCTCAGCATGGGATATACACATCGCAATTGCCGTGGGAGGTCAAGTTAAATGGGCTGCCCTCCGGTAAAAAAATCGAACTCGATATTGAGGGGCGGGCGGTGTCATTCGAAATGGTATCCTTGTCTCCCCCGCAAACGGATGGGAACCGTCAAGTGACCATGATCGTGAATGATCAGCGGATGACACTCTCTGTTGCGGATAAATCAGCGGTTAAATCCAGCCGTGGGGTGGGCGAGAAATCGATTATATCCACACCAACCCCCAACCAAGTCATCGCGGTAATGCCCGGTCGAATTGTTGAACAGGTGACGGGTAAGGTCGCCAAAGGACAAATTGTTGGCTACATCGAAGCAATGAAAATGCGCATTTCGATTCAGGCTGAGTCTGAGGGAACGATTACGTGGCATGCGGCAACGGGGGACACCGTGGCGGCCAATCAACATCTGGCCACCCTAAAGAACAGTTAGGCGCACATTTCGGAGGCGTGCTCCGACTTCTCATTCGGGGTCGCCTTCTCGTGACATCGGAATCTGTCATTCTTGATGGATATCGGATACCATACGCCTATGAGAATTTTATCCCCGATATTGCGATCGTTCATTATCCTTGCTGTCGTTTCAATGATCGGTTGGGCCGGGGGAGGCGTATGGGCGTCGGAACCGATTCATCTGAATCGATTTGTTACGGATGAGACCGCGACTCTATCCCCAGATGTGGTCCGAAAATTGGAACAATTGTCGGTCGAATTGGAGCAAAAAACCGGCATTCAATGTGCGACTTATGTGCCAAAAACGTTAGGGGATAAATCCATCGATGAGTTTTCATCAGATGTATTTTCGGCCTCGGGAATTGGTCAAAAGGGTAAAGATAACGGAGTGTTGATTGTGATTGCTCCCACCGAACGTAAAGTAAGAATCGAAGTTGGGTACGGTCTTGAGGGCGACCTGCCGGATGGGATGGCGGGGCAGATTATTCGGGAGGAGATGACTCCGTATTTTAAAGCTAAAAATCTAGCAGGAGGTATTGTCAATGGACACGTTGCCGTGGTCCGATTTTTGGCGAATGCTCACCACGTCACGCTTTCTGGGGTTCCGAAGGAATCGATTCGGCGCGTAAAAATACCAAAAGCGGTTCAGTATCTTGGGTTGACGTTGTTTATTGTGTTTATGGTGTCAGGTGGTTGGAGGGTGCTTCCATTTTTTCTGTTGGGCGGTGGATTTCAAGGGGGGCGTTCTGGCCAGGACGACACATTTGGTGGCTTTGGTGGTGGGTCGTCGGGTGGGGGTGGCGCGAGTAGCAGTTGGTAGTTATAATTTTAACCAATCGGAGGTAAAAAAATGAATTCAAGACGTCTGTTGTGGGGGATTGTTGGTATCGTAGTGGTTGGCATATTTTGGGTGGTTTCAATAAACAATCGGTTGGTGACATTGGACGAGGCGTCAATGACGCAGTGGGCTCAGGTTGAAAATCAGCTCCAACGTCGCTACGACCTTATTCCGAACCTTGTGAATTCAGTCAAAGGCTATGCGTCTCACGAGAGTGATGTGTTTAAGTCAATTGCAGATGCGCGGTCGAAGTTGGTCGGGGCAAAGACTCCCAATGAAAAGATTGCGGCTTCCCAACAAATGGAGGGATCTCTGGCCCGACTGTTGGTGATTGCCGAGAATTACCCTAATTTGAAGGCGGATCAATCCTTTAACCGATTAATGGACGAGTTGGCTGGGAGCGAAAACCGAATTTCCGTGGAGCGCAAACGCTACAATGAGTCGGTACAAGCGTACAATTTATACATCAAGAAATTTCCCAACCGATTTGTGGTGGGGTTTACTCATTTTACACCTAAATCATATTTTGAGTTGAAAAATGAGGCCGCCAAAGAGGCCCCGAAGGTTCAATTTTAATATGTCATCAACCATTCAAATCGTGGCGGGCTCCTCCCATCCTGAGCTAGCCGAAGAAGTTGCTGGTCAGCTTGGGATTCATTTAGGTAAGGTGACATTATCTAAGTTTAGTAGTGGGGAACGCTACGCGCGCATTGATGAGTCGATTCGCGGGGAAGAAATATACGTCATCCAGACCATCGGGGCGACACCCAATGATGATTTCATGGAATTGTTTTTAATGATGGACGCACTCAAGCGAGCCTCGGCGGCGGCTATTCACGTGGTAATGCCTCACTATGGGTACGCGCGTCAGGATAAAAAATCAGCCCCCCGCGAACCTATTTCGGCGCGATTGATGGCCGACCTGATGACGGCAGTTGGGTTAGATCGATTGATAACCGTTGATTTACATGCGGATCAGATTCAAGGATTTTTTAATCGCCCGGTCGACCATTTAACCGCTCTACCATTGTTCGTTGATTATTTTTCAAAAAAACAATTGAAAGACCTCGTGGTCGTGGCTCCGGATGCGGGTCGTGCCAAATTTGCAAAAAAGTTAGGTGATCGCCTGGGGGCTCAATTGGCGATTATGCATAAAACTCGACCTCAACATAATGTCGCTGAAATTGTAAATATTGTGGGCGATGTGGCTGGGAAGACCCTACTATTAGTGGATGATATGGTCGACACCGGTGGGTCTGTCACGTCGGGCTTGGAGGCGTTGCGGAAGCATGGGTGTAACGACGAAATCTACCTAGCGACCACCCATCCGGTGTTTTCAGGTCCTGCCGTTAATCGGTTAGCAAGCGCTAATTTCAAAGAAGTCGTGGCGACGAATACAATTCCAATACCCATCGAAAAACAATTTGATTCCCTGCGGGTGTTATCCATTGCCCCGATGTTGGCTGAAGCAATCCAGCGAAATCACGAGCATAAATCGATTTCGTCCCTATATCTCTAGCCGGTGGGTAGTCACGGGAGCCCAGGGATCGTCCCGATCCCATGGGCTTCCAGGGACCTCGTGACTCGTTGGCGGCGATGACATAGGCCCATCTGACCCAGGACCATGGGTACCGGCCAAAACGACATCTATTTTATAATTACTCATTGACTTCGTCATCAGCATCGAGAGGGGGGC
>RHAI01000210.1 GCA_010028705.1 bacterium | reverse complement strand
TGTATATCACAACTATCAGCTACTCTCACTGACAACGACTACGAACTATGTGTTATTATTAGCGGTTTGCTATTCTATTTTGAATTGATTTATATGTGTTAGGTTGGTCTAATAGATTTATCTAGACCCGACCTATCATAAAAATTTGATATCTATTTTAACTATTATATTTCATCAGTTTTATTACTTGGACCGAAACGAAACGATGCCAAATGAAATGTATCAAATTGCCGAATCCCAGTTAGTGAAGGCCGGGATTCGGCAATTCGAATACCAGATTGCAGGGACACAATGGATGATTCAGCGGGAGATTGATTCGTGCGGCGGGTTTTTGTTCGATGATGCCGGATTAGGAAAGACGTGCCAAACATTGGGGTTGATTTTGGGACACATTGCCTATCCAACATTGATTGTTATGCCGATTGCACTTTTGGAACAATGGCGTGAACTAATAGCAAAAGTCGCGCCTCAATTGGTCGTTCACACGCATCGCAGTAAAAAGCCCATTCCATTAGACGCACACATTGTGCTAACGGGCTACCATCGCACATACTCCAGAGAGACGAAGGGGGGTGACGAATGCAACCAAACACCGCTTCACGAAATCAAATGGGGTCGAATCGTATTGGATGAATGTCATATGATTCGTTCAAAACGCACACGGCTATTCCGCGGATGCGCTGCTTTGAAATCCACCTACCGCTGGGGATTGTCGGGAACACCGATTCACAATCGACTCGGTGATTTGAAAACAGCATTCGCATTCGCACAACTTCCACTAAAAGTCAGCGACCATATCCAGCCGGCAATATTGCGGCGCAATAAATCGCTCGTTGCTGAAAAATATCGCGGATTGAAAATCAATATCGTCAATATTCCATTTGACACCGAAGAAGAACGCGAGTATTGTCGCCAACTTCGCAAAGAATGCCGCCGGCGTGCGGCCGAAATCATCGCACAATGTGGCGACCAACGACGTGTTCGAGCGCTTCTAATGGTGCTCATTATGCGATTGCGCCAGGCGAATATTCACCCCAATATCGTCGAACTTGCGAAACCTAAACCGCGGCTTATCGAAAGCACATCGACCAAAATGCGCGTTCTAATGGAAATGGTCAATGCGCAATCCGCCGACAACAAGACCCTCATTGTGTGCCATTTTCGGGAAGAAATGGCGATGATCAAACGATGTTTGGAACGCAACTTTCGGGTAGGTATGTATTCAGGTGGTATGAATTTCGAGAGTCGCAATCAATGTATTGCGGATTGCCACGCCGGGAAAATTGATGTGCTTGTTATGCAGATTGTATGTGGAGGTGTTGGTTTGAATTTGCAGATGTTCAACAAAGTCTATATGCTAACACCCAACTGGAATCCGGCGAATGAAATCCAAGCGATTGCGCGATGCCATCGTATCGGTCAAACACGTGATGTGGAAGT
>RHAI01000209.1 GCA_010028705.1 bacterium | reverse complement strand
CCACCGCCTCCGTGCCCATCGTGACGATCGAGGACGCGACCACCGCTACGAGCTTCGGTCTCACCGGGTACACCCCCTCCACCTGGCGCACCATCCCCGGCAATAACCAGACCGACCCCCACCTCCAGGGCTCCACCATCTGGGGTATCGAGGTCAGCCTCGGCACTGGAGCCACCGCAGCCAACGTCAAGCTCAACAGCCCCACCTCCGCCACGTACGCACCCCTCATCGTCAACCTCCAGCTCACCGGCCAGTACGCCTACTTCTAATCTTGTCGCCATGAACGATAATCTATCTGGACAAACATTCAAATTGGATCCCGAATCAATTTGAATCCATCAAGGACAAAGTCTCATCCATACAGGGTTGAAACCATCTACCAGTGGATATGAATGACCGGTTCTGCGGTCTCGGAATGTATGAAAATGTTTGACTTGATGCCCATGCTCCTCATGGTGTCGTGCACCCCCCTGCACACCATCGTCCGGACGCTCGAGCCGCTCAACCACGGCACCGGCAACGACGACGACCTGATATTGATGTACTGCTCACCGCGCCGCGCCGCCTTTTCAATCATTGTCATGACTCGGGGTATGCTCTTTTCAACAATCGCATCGATCCGATCCCTCGATATCGACCGCATCCTCTCAATAAACCCCTCGCAGGCTGGCTGCACCGTTGACGTGCCCATCACACTCTCCAACGCAAAGTTCGGTCTGACCTCATACGGGTCGAATGACCTCTGGCACAGGGGGCACTTGCAGACCGAGCACTTGTTGACGCACGCCCTGTGGAATGTGTGGCCGCATGGCAGCACACCCGTCCGTCCGGTGAGTGGCGACAGGCATATCGAGCACTCCATGTCCTGATAAACAATAATTATTACGTGTGTCTTGCATATATTAGATGTTATCCAAAATCTTGCATGCCCTCTCATAAAACCCCCGGATCTCGTCGTAAAAATACGAATCACGGTCCGGCTCACGCCACGACCACACCCTGAATTCCTCAATCTCTCTGAGCAACACACCGGCCAACTCGTTATTATTCTCCAAACTCCTCAACCCACACTCGATCCTGCTCATCAGATCCAAAATCTCTGCAAACTGATCCCTCAATTCCCACCTCTGTTCAAAAAGCGGGTAGCGACCCCTCAGACAAGTCGGTATCCCCATGTTACCAAGATAACCCGTTTTTTTTTAATCAGATCTGCTTCATTTTTTTATAAAACATCCAATTTTTTTGGGCAAGAAAGGTGCATCGGGTTTGGCATTGTTAATTTTTTTTTAATTGGAAAATATTTGGGTTAGTAAAAAAATGTCGCAAAAGAAGAAGCATAACCCGATAATGACAATTGCGATCATTGCCGTGTGCGCACTCCTCATCATCGGCACCATGTTCTTTTGGATCGAGAGGTGTCGTTCTATGAACAAGGACGCA
>RHAI01000208.1 GCA_010028705.1 bacterium | reverse complement strand
AATGCTCTACCTACTGAGCTACAGGAGCAAAATTTATTCCGGGAAAATTCCGCGAAAGTGAGCTTCGGATCCTATCAGACCTCGTAAGTAGTTGGCAATGTTTTTGTCGCTACATCTGCCAGGGGTTACCGTTAGTTTTTCGAGATGATCTCGGATTGAATTTTAGCGTAGTTTATCGCGTCACAAAATGCATCAAGGCCCGATTTGTCCATTGAGTTATTCGAAACGATATGCAGCATGGTGCCCCCACCTAATATTACATGGCGTTCGTAGGTTTTATCGGCCGGCGAGAAGCGTTCGATTGCAGTGATGCTTTTGCTGATTTCAATAATACTAGCCGTCTCCATTTGCGTGACCGAACTTGGATTTTTAATCATTTGCAGGTAATCGTCATACGACGGATCGAGAGTGACGATTGACAACTCAAGCTGTCCTCCTGATCGGGATTCGAAAACTCTGTAAAACAGTGCACTATCGTCGTCATGAGTGGGCAGCGGAGCGATTTGGAATCCTTGAGGTGGGGCTGGGAACGCCGAGGCCAGTGATTCGCCCAGCAGTTTTTTGAGTTGGCTACTGAGTGAATTAATCTCGACCATCGCCAACGAATATCGTTTCTGGCCGATCAGGCTTTTGAGGCGATTGATAGTCGCCAATGATTCGGGCGTTATGGATTGCTGCCGAGCGAGGCTCGAAAAACCTTTGGAAGCTACGTCGGCACCCTGCTGAGCGTAAGCTGGCATCGAAGCACACAGTGTACCTATTGCTAACAGGGTGATTAACTTGGGTAGTTGCTGAAAGGTTTTCACAGACTGTAGAATGCCGCTTTATGAAACAAAACGCAAGTTCCCCTAACCCGTCCCGTCGTCCCAAAGATTTCCGAAAAATCGTCTGGTATGTCGTCGTCGCCCTAGTAGTTATGGCGATTTCATCGTCGTATTTTTCAGCATCCAAATCAGTTCAGCTCATCGATTGGTCCGAATTTTCTAATCGATTGGCAGCTGGAAAAGTAAAGGAAGTTCATTTGAAACCACAACAGCGCCTCCTCGAGGGAACGACTGTGGATGGCAAATCATTTAAAAGTTTTTATATCGATTATCCAGAATTCGCTAAGGAATTGAGGTCGAATAACGTCAGGGTAAATGTTGATCCAGCCGACAGTGGATGGCTCTTCAATTTATTTGTTCAAGGGGTATTACCGTTTGTGTTGATTATTGGGTTGTGGTTTTTCATTTTTCGGCAGGCCCAGGGAGCCAATAATCAAGCCATGACGTTTGGCAAAAGTCGCGCCGTAGCGTTTGATCCTGCCAATTCTAAAGTCGTGACTTTTAATGATGTGGCCGGTGCAAATGAGGCGGTTGCTGAACTACACGAGATCGTGGATTACCTGAAAGATCCGGATAAATATCGGGAAATCGGCGCTCGAATTCCAAAAGGGGTGCTGTTGATGGGGCCGCCAGGTACTGGGAAAA
>RHAI01000207.1 GCA_010028705.1 bacterium | reverse complement strand
TATGTCTGCTACATCCACTGAAGTACCACCCACTAAAGAAGTTATGTCTGCTACATCCACTGAAGTACCACCCACTAAAGAAGTTATGTCTGCTACATCTACTGAAGTACCAACTGGTAGTGTATTCACAATTAAAACATCTTCAGATAATGCATCAAAAGAAACAGATTTATTAACACAAGTAATTGATGGTGTTGGTTCAGCAGCACAAGCTGTTGTAAATACTGTTGGGTCAGTTGTTACAACAGTTGGAGAAAATATTGGTTTAGTAGAACCCACACCCGAAAATAAAACTCCTGAAAGTAAAATAGGAGGGGGTAAAAAATCTAAAAAACACTCTAAAAAATAAAATCTTATAAAATATTTATTTATATTAAAATTTTTTTATAATATAAATTAATATGCCAAGTAAAAAAGTCTCTAAAAAAGTTTCAAAAAAAGTCTCTAAAAAAATGAGTGGTAGTGCTAAGAAATCTTCTAAAAAATCATCCAAGAAAATGAGTGGAGGTGCTAAAAAAGTTTCTAAGAAATTATCTAAAAAAGGCTCCAAAAAAGCATCTAAAAAAAATTCCAAAAAAGGTTCCAAGAAAGCATCTAAAAAAGGCTCTAAGAAAATGAGTGGAGGTGCTAAAAAAGTTTCTAAGAAAGCATCTAAAAAAGGCTCCAAGAAAGCATCTAAAAAAGGCTCCAAGAAAGCATCTAAAAAAGGCTCCAAGAAAATGAGCGGAGGTTCCAAAAAATCATCTAAAAAAGCTTCCAAAAAAGGCTCTAAAAAAATGACCGGGGGTAAAAGAGAAATGAATCCATCTATGAAAGCATTTTTAGAATTAAAAACTAAAATTGCAAAAGCATTAGGTGTACCAAATGGTATTGCTCCCGCAAAAGTTGCTGGTGCAATTAACAAAGACTTGAAAGAAAAATTCCCAGATGCTATTGAAAGAGCCAAAGAAGCATTCAAAGTTTTTGAAGCAGATGTAGAAAAATACAGAAAAATGTTATAATCATTCGAATGTATATAGAAATAAAATTTTTTAATAAATAATTTTATTTTTTTATATAAAACTAGAACAATTAGAGATAATCATTTAAGAATAGTTATCTTTTTACCATCGTTTAAAATTTCTAATACTTGTGCTTCTCTCATAGAAGACCTTTGATTATTTTGTATCATATTAACATCAAATGAATCGAAAGCTCTAGATGCACCATAATCAGTTAACCATATTCTCCCGTTACACGTATTTGATATACCATCTTTCATTTGAGGTGTATGACCAACAAAAATTCTATCAACTTTGTATACATCTTTTAATGGATTCATCAAATGGTCACATGATTGATTACTTTGTGAGGGTGCTGCAAATATACGATTCCACAAGGGAGAAAAATCAGCGGATTCTAATAATTCTTGATAATCCGATGGATTTTTTAATTTATCCCATAAATATAAAGCCATAATTTGATTCATA
>RHAI01000206.1 GCA_010028705.1 bacterium | reverse complement strand
GTCAGATTATCTGGAATTTTTATGCCATTAAAAACAAATTGCGATTCGGCATCGTAATCAATCGGAGGTGCAACACGGGCCGCATTATTTCCATCCACGCTCTCATTTTCATCCTTCACGAATTGCAACACATCAACCATTGCGTCTTCGTCAAATGCCAACCCCAACCAAGTCGGTTTTCCTCCATATTGAGTCCGATGATTCGATAGTGTATGTCTATTGCGCGTATTCGGCTCTCCTCCAAATAACCGTCGCCGCGTTTCATTCAATCCCGCATAATATTCATTCCATTTTGCGGACCCGGGTTTGCCTAAAAATTGCCGACGATGTGCGTCCAATTCCGGGTCTAGACCGCGACTTGTTGGAATTTGTCTCAAGCGCAAGGTATGTCGCCGTTTCAATTTATGTTGCCCGACCATATAGTATTCGATTCTTACTATATGGTCCTATTTTACAATAGAAATATGGTCGCGAACCAACAACAACACATCAATCATTGAAATAGACATTGCGATACTGTTCGATGTATTTGTCTGAAATGGTTCCGCGTTTAAACAGTCGCAGTTTCTGTTTCAAGTCGAGAGGACGGTGTTGCCGTTTCACCAGTTTGATTTTGCCCGTCAGCATCGTTATAATAAAAAACAGCGAATACACTCCACATTCCGTATTGCCGAACTGGTGTGCTTTCGGCGAATTCTGATGGAATGCGAGAGGTTTTCCGAGTTCGTCGGCCTGCGCTTGTATCTTCTCGACCAAGGCGCGGATTTCTTTCGGAATCGCGTCGCCGGCGCTGTCGAAATAGAACACAATGCGCGATTTCATATCCACATAAAGCGACACCCAGTGCGACCCACTGCTCGTATGCGGCGACAAATTGAATATGACGCCGATTTGCGTCTTGCCGTTTTTCATATGCACCGACAAATCGAAGTTGCACAATTCATTCTGCACACACTGGCGGTTCTGCAATACCTTGTCGAAATCGATTGGTGCGGGACCAATGAATTCGAACTCTTTGTAGGTCAGTTCATATTGCTCTAAAACATTCATAATGTCGAAATTGGACAGCCATTCGTTCGGATTCTTTTTCCATTCATATGGTTTGTCGGGGGCGAACACATAGCGGTCGATGCGTTTGCGCAATTGCGCATCCTTGATTTGATTTAGCCAGCAATCCTCCGTTTTACAATGGACGATGCGGCGATTCAACAGCTTCCATAACTTGGTCGGCTCCGATTCGTCGATTTTCTCTTCGGCGGAATGTGTTTTATTGTAAGCGTCGCGGATTTGCAAGAGGATTTTAGGCGTATAACACGAATCATCGATGGCGAATTTTTCCACCGCCGGACTACAATTCATCCTCTTATGCCGTTCTTCGATTTGTTTGCGGGTTTTACGACTATGGCTATGTCTATGACTACGGCTATGTCTATGACCAAGGCCAGCGGTTGTTTGCCGGCGGCGCGTATC
>RHAI01000205.1 GCA_010028705.1 bacterium | reverse complement strand
CGTCTGCGCAGTATTCTGCGGATACACCGCACACAGAGCGCGTCCGCGGCGCTGGTTGCGAGCATCGACGTAGACAGGATCGCGCTGCAAGGCGTTTTCACCCACGCAGCGAATCAACGCTTCAATCAACGCCTGCATGCCCAGCGGCGTTAGTGCTTAACGGCAGCGGGCGGCGCTTTGTCAGCGGCCGCAGCTGGCGTCGCGGCATCGTCTTTTTTGCGCGCCTTGCCAGCGCGCATGGCGGCATCGAGGCTCTTGCGTTCTTCAACCGAGAGTTTTTCCACTTGCTCGGCGAAGGTCTCGTTCAGCGCAGTCATGTTTTTGGCTTTGAGCTGCTGAATCGCGCTGATTTTGCTCACGTAAGCGGCGCGATCGAACTTGGGAGCGGTCAGCAGCGCGCTCATCTCGCCGCGCAGGGTCGAGAGCGTGGCGCAGTCGGCGCTTTGCTTGGCCACAACGGCACGCAGCGCCTCGCGCACGGTTTTGGCTTTTTCAGGCGGCAGCGACGACACGGCCGACGACAAATACGGCGGCACGCCGCTGCAACGTCCCGCGGCCGACGCGCCGCTTGCCCAAACCATCGCCGTGAAAACCGCAACTGCTGCTAAGCGCATGATTGTCTCCGTCCCTGAAAAAATTAGGATGCACGCACGCTAGCAAGCCCTCTGCTTTATGGCAACACCCAGCGGGCATTCACCGCCCCCGCATCCACATCGATCAGCGCACGCCGGTTGCCGTTCATCGCCAGATACAGCCAGTCGACGTGCCGAATCTGCACGCGCACAATGGCAAAATAGGCTCGGCCGCGCTCGCTCTCTTCCAGATCGGGCGTGCGATCGTGTGGCACGTCGTACAAATCATAGCCCGAGCCAGGCGAATCAAGCGGCATCCCCGACGCGCCAGCGACCATATAGCAGCGCCGCGAAAACAGCGCCGTGCGGCTCCAAGCGGCATCGGCCTCGGCGTCGTCGGTGTGCAGCGTTGCCGTGCCCGTGCACACCGCCTGCACTTTGGCGTGCCGATGATAAAAATGCAGGCTCACGCGCGGATCGGCACGCAGCGCCGCCACCTTGCCTGAGCGGACGTGCGTGTGAAAGGTCAGGCGCAGCGGATCGGTCTCAGCCCGCCGCAACACGACCGAGCGCTGACACACGGCTCCCGCGGCGCCAACGTAGCCTAGGGTTGGCGTGTGCCAGTCGTCGTGACGCTTACGCACCGCCGTCTGCAGCATGTCGCCAAACGCCGCATACACGGCGCTTAAATCGTTGTAGTGCGCGGGCACGGCCGCCGACACGCGGTCAGCGCTCACAAGGCCGGCTCAAGGCGCGATGCTGCCGCCGCCGCACGCATGCCGACGCCGCTCAACCGCTCCAGCGCGTCAAGCGGCAGCACGTGTCGACTGCCGACCCCCTGCGCCCCGCGTTCTGCATCCGCGCGGACGGCGCTCAGCGCTACCGCCGCCGCCGCCGC
>RHAI01000204.1 GCA_010028705.1 bacterium | reverse complement strand
GATGCTTGGGAAGCCGAACACGAGTCATGGTCCAGTTACATTAACAGCCAGTGAAACGATTATTGGCGGAACACTCGGACTCGCGATCATCATAATCGGTGTATATCCTCAATTTATTTTTCAATTATTAACCCATCTCTAGGACGGTAACTTTTATGATCTCTATTGCACTTTTATCAATCATGGGAATAGCGGCGATGCTTACTCCGCGTGAGCAGTGGGCCCCTGTTATTCGGGGGCTAGCCATTGTCACCGGATTAGCCGGTATTATCGCGGTTCAAATGGATGGATATTTTCAAGTGTTTGGATTTCGAGTTACCCAACTCAGTAATATATGGGCGACTGTAATAATTGCATTATTGATTATATTTTTAATGGTGGTCCCCCGTTCCCAAGCTGTTCATCGACTTCGAAACGATCACATCGCTCTACTTTTATTTTCAACGGTTGGCGCATTAATATTGGCTCGTTTTAATCATTTCATCACCCTATTTTTAGGAATGGAAATGGTGTCCATTCCAATGTATGTCTTAGCCGCTCAAACCCATTCACGCCGATCGATTGAAGCATCATTAAAATATTTCATCCTGGGGGCGACGGCTACCTCTATCATGACCTTCGGAGCCGCATTATGGTACCGATCGAGCCTGTCATTTGATATACCGGGACCGGTGGTTACTCAACCCATTGGATTAATCGGTATCGTGTTAATCATTTGCGCACTCGCGTTTAAACTGGGTCTGGCTCCCTTTCATTTTGCCACCCCCGATTTATACGAGGGGTCTCCAACCTCATTTGTTGGATATATGTCATCAATATCCAAGGTCGCTGCCGCAATCGCATTTTTCAAAGTCGGTACACTATTTCCATCCGATTCATGGATGCAAATCATCAGTATTTTTGCCGTAAGCTCGCTGGTTGTGGGGAGTTTCGGTGCACTACGGCAGCAATCAGTGAAACGCCTGATGGGATACTCCAGTATTTCCCAGGCAGGTTTTTGGGTAATCTTAATGTTTAACAGTCCCATTTCTGCCTATTTTGGATTCGCTTACGGACTAGCCTCGTTGTTATTATTTTGGGTTATCGATTGTGTTGAAGAAAAAACACACTCTCATACGTTAACGGGTTTATTGGAGCAAGATACCCTGTTGGGAATTACAGCAATAATTTCACTGATTTCATTAACCGGGCTACCGCCATTTGCGGGATTTTTTGGAAAATATAACAGTCTGACCGTTGTAATTGACAACGGCCATTGGCGCCTTTTGGCTGTGGTACTAGCTGCCAGTATCATCGGCGCCAGCTATTACTTTAAAATTATTTTCCAAATTATGTCCCCGCCTGAATCGAGTTGTAAACTTCATGTGCCATTTTTATCTAAATGTGAGATAATAAAAATATAAACTTACAAGGATGGATCATGGGCTTCTGTTGCACCATCATCTTCATCTTTCAACGAGCCCATTGATT
>RHAI01000203.1 GCA_010028705.1 bacterium | reverse complement strand
TTACCAGTGTTACCAGTGTTACCAGTGTTACCAGTGTTACCAGTGTTACCAGTGTTACCAGTGTTACCAGTATTACCTGTATTACCTGTTAGTCCTATTGCTCCTGTTGCGCCGGTTGCTCCTATGTTGCCAGTATTGCCAGTATTTCCAGTATTTCCAGTATTTCCTGTATTACCTGTATTTCCTGTATTACCTGTGTTACCTGTATTACCGGTTGCTCCAGTATTTCCAGTATTTCCTGTATTACCTGTATTTCCCGTATTTCCTGTTGCTCCGGTTTCTCCAATTGTGCCTGTATTTCCTGTATTACCTGTATTTCCCGTGTTTCCAGTGTTTCCTGTATTACCTGTATTTCCCGTGTTTCCAGTGTTTCCTGTGTTGCCAGTATTACCTGTATTACCGGTATTACCAGTGTTACCGGTATTTCCTGTTGCTCCAGTGTTTCCAGTGTTTCCTGTATTACCAGTGTTACCTGTATTACCCGTGTTTCCAGTGTTTCCTGTATTACCAGTATTACCTGTGTTACCTGTGTTACCTGTATTGCCTGTTGCTCCTGTATTTCCTATTGCTCCTGTATTTCCTGTTGCTCCAGTATTTCCATTCACTCCAGCAACTACTATTTTCCAATCATAATATTCATTATTACTAGTTATATAATCTATATTAATAATCATTTCATCCATATCATAAGTTGTTATAGTTCCCATCATAAAATCCAGTTGGTTATTTATTGCTAAAATTTTAACATACATTCCTGAGCTAAACGCATTAGTGTTTGGATATGATAAGCCTTGTGTCGTCTCAAATGTAATTGCTCCTAATTGAAGTTCTAAATAATAATTATAAACTTCTAAAGGCGCTAATCCAAGTCCAACTGCTCCATCTGGTCCAGGCGATCCGATGTCGCCTGTATTACCTGTATTGCCTGTGTTGCCTGTATTACCGATTGCTCCAGTATTTCCAGTATTTCCTGTATTACCTGTATTTCCCGTATTTCCTGTATTTCCAGTATTTCCCGTATTTCCTGTATTTCCTGTATTTCCCGTGTTTCCAGTGTTTCCTGTATTACCTGTGTTGCCTGTATTTCCTGTATTGCCTGTATTTCCTGTATTGCCTGTGTTTCCTGTGTTACCTGTATTGCCTGTGTTTCCTGTGTTACCTGTATTGCCTGTATTTCCTGTATTACCTGTATTACCTGTGTTGCCGGTGTTACCAGTATTTCCTGTTGCTCCAGTATTGCCAGTGTTTCCTGTATTTCCTGTGTTTCCTGTATTTCCTGTATTTCCTGTGTTTCCTGTGTTTCCTGTATTGCCAGTATTTCCTGTATTACCGGTGTTACCAGTATTTCCTGTATTGCCTGTATTTCCTGTATTACCTGTATTTCCTGTATTACCTGTGTTTCCTGTATTGCCTGTATTTCCTATATTACCTGTGTTGCCGGTGTTACCAGTATTTCCTGTTGCTCCAGTATTGCCAGTGTT
>RHAI01000202.1 GCA_010028705.1 bacterium | reverse complement strand
CCCGAGGATCCCCCGGGAACATGGTTAAAATTCCAAGGATTTAATGTTGGTTTAAATGCTGAATTTTCGGTTGACGATCCCATCGCAAACTCATCTAAATTTGTTTTTCCCATGACAATCGCCTGGGCATGGTCCAGTGCGTTCATGACGGTGGCGTTAAAGGGTGCGATAAAGCCATCCAACATTCGTGAGGCACAGGTCGTGGGCATTCCTTTGATATGAATGTTGTCTTTAATCGCGATCGGAATTCCCGCCAGCAACGGCAGGTCATCCCCACGATCAAATTGAGCATCCAATGCGTGGGCCTGTTGTATCGATTCGTCACGACGTTCAGCCAAGAATGCATTCACCGAGGGTTCCACCGCATCGTGATGTTTCCAAAGTTGTTCAATGACCTCGACGACGGTCGTGGACCGGTCACGAAACGCCTGTCCCAATTGCAACGCCGAATTAAATAGATGTGCCATTAACTTATCCTCGGTACCACGAAGGCATTTTGAGCCCATACCGGCGCATTGTGAGCGAGACGCACATCCGATGGTGGGATGACAACGTCGTCTCTCAGTGGCATATCGGTTGCAAACGCACTCGCTGCTGGGGGAACCTGAGATAAATCAAACTGGTTAATACTTTCCATATGATTCAATATCGACTGAATCTGAGGCAAAAACTTTTGCTTCAATTCGTCATCGACGTTTAAGTGGGCCAAATGAATGATGCGATCTAAATCGCTGTGATTAAAGCTCATAATTATCCTTTACCTCGATGGAAATTAATATCCGGAACCGTTGGCAGATGTGCGGACGTCTCCCCCCGTATACCGACAGGCGACATTCTGCACATTTAGAGCACCAAAAATACCCCAGATAAGGGGTTCTCGACCAACTCTTTTTATTAGAGTGGGGTCCAAGGACAGCCACCGACGGGGCCATGCAAATGAATATCTCCTAAGGCTGGGAACATCATCGGCTTTAAATTCTTTAATGGGCCCAGTGCAAAATGGCTTATTTTCCGAAATGGAGATGTTACCAAATGATTCAGATGCGCCGTTTCTAGCTCGACATGGTGGTGCAGAGCGACATCAGGAGAGCGAAAATGGGGCAGATGGAGCATTTCGCACCAACGCCTTAATAGGTGCTGCTGACGACGCCAATCGCCGCGTGATATTTCCCCTCGCCGTCCGCGAGTACCGTGGCACTCACCGCCAAGGACTTGTGCGGGACATTTTGTCGATTCAGGATGCCAATCATCGCACGGTGTCTGATGTCCTGTTCGATCGATTTCCGGACGTTTAACGGGCAATTTCTCCCGATGTCTTTGCCCGACATACCTCCCCGTCACGAGGCGGCTGTTGCGTGATCTCGTAAGTCGTAGGGGCATTCCTAAAAAAACTGAAATTTTTTTTGTAAAAATACCGATAAGAAATTAAGTAGATGCTTTTCCCGCAGGTTTCCCGCGGGCTCACCCAAACCGCCCCATCACC
>RHAI01000201.1 GCA_010028705.1 bacterium | reverse complement strand
GCAACCGCCGATCCCACCGAACCAAGGTGGCAGGGGATACGTTTTTTTTCAACCACCCCGATCTAAAAAACGATGTATTGATGGTGTCTTCGATACCGAAGCCCACCCGGTTCACGAAATCAATAATCATCTGAGGATGAAAATTTGAAAAACTACCCACTCGGCTGACATGCCGTTTGAAAGGATTGGCTTGTCGTCCCATCAAAAATCGTCCGATATTCAAAATATGCCGAAAATTAGGGATTTCAAACACCACAATCCCACCGGGGCGTAAGAGGCGATGCAGTTCAGAAATAAACCGCTCATAATCGGGCAAATGGTGCAATGTCCGAATCGACACAATAATATCCACCGATGCGTCGGGCAACGGCACCGACCGAGCATCCCCTTGAATGAATGTGATCTGGTCCGAATACTTGGACAGTCTCTCAGTCGCTTGTTCCAGCATATTGGTCGCATAATCTAACAAAATAAACTGGCGCGCGTGGGAATAATAAGCGTCAAATAATCGACCAAAGCCACAGCCCAAATCCATCAACGTGGCGTTAGGAATCGGATATTGAGCCAGTGTAGCGGCAATCGTTTCATGCTCGATTAAATCTTCGTATCGACGATCCACATCATCCCAAAAACTTTTTTTATAGTCGTACCCGGCATAATCACAGACTGAGTTCATAACCTACCTACTTTACTAAATGTCTAAACACGATTTTCAAAGCTGATTCTAGCGACATCGACTCTGTTAATTGATCCGATGAGCGAGATAGTCCGGTTTTTATTTCGTCGTTCGAATATCCCAGCTGCTTGAGGGCAACCAGAAGGTCGTCATGCAACGGTTTCATGCCTTTAGAAATCTCAATCGACGCAGCACCTAGACTCGATGCGGAGGCAAAACTAAGTTTAGGCAACTTGTCTTTTAATTCAATAATCAACCGCTCGGCTAATTTCTTGCCGACTCCGGGAACAGTCGTCAATACCGCTACATTTTCAGACATAATGGCTGAAATTATTTGAGTCGAGTTCATCGACGAAAAAAATTTCAATCCTACCTTGGGGCCAACTCCTGACACCAAAATTAACTGGGAAAACAACTTCAAATCCTCGCGAGTTAAAAACCCAAAGAGGGACTGCGAATCTTCACGAATGTAGTGGTGAGTAAAAATTCTTACCGCATGCCCAATCTCAGGTAAGGCCCCTACGACCGTATTTGGAACGAATATCTGGTATCCAATCCCATCAACGTCCAAAGTCACCGAATCGTCATCATAGTCGTCAACAATGCCATGAACAAAACCAATCATTTGAGTGATTGTAATCGAACCGAATGAGCGTGACAAATCGCGATCGCCAATGCGTCCGCCGCGTCATCCGGTTTTGGTAGTTTATCCAACATCAACAGTTGCTTAACCATCTGTTGAATTTGATTTTTTTCGGCGCGGCCATAGCCGGTCACCCCCAGTTTAACCTGAATCGGGGTATAGCTCGCGAGATTCAAGCCCT
>RHAI01000021.1 GCA_010028705.1 bacterium | reverse complement strand
ATTCAGCATCAACACTTTTGATTTAGGGGTAAGCACGCTTTCGAGCTGACTAGCCGTTAGCTTAAATGAGGTTGCTTCCGATGTTTGCACAATTACGGGAGTGCCATCAACTAATTCAATTTGATCGATATAAGACACCCAGTACGGAGCGGGGACAATAACCTCATCTCCTTCATCGATCACTGCAAGCAGCGCATTATAAATTGATTGTTTAGCCCCACACGAAATGACGATATCCGAGGGTTTATACGAGAGATGGTTGTCGTCGAGCAATTTTTTTGCAACCGCTTGCTTGAGTTCAATAATGCCGGAGGCGGCAGTGTATCGTGTCTTACCTGTCTTTATCGCATCAATTCCCGCGTCACATATGTTTTGAGGAGTGCCATAATCAGGCTCGCCAATACTAAAACTAATAACCGGCTGGCCCTCTTTGGCCATCTGAGCCGCCAGAGCCGATATGGCCATGGTGATACTACCAGTAATATTGTTCGCCCGACGGGACAAGAATGAGGATATAGATACAACAGATGATGAATTTGACATAACGTTTCCTTTCTAACCTAACTAGTTTCCGAATTTGGACTGCGAGAAATAAAGACTAAGCCAACAATAATAAGACACAAGGACGCGTACCGGGTCCAATTTACAGTTTCACCCAAAATCCATTGGGATCCAATCACAATGGCGATGTAATTTAGGCTCAAAAACGGGTATATAAACGACAATTCATACCGTGCCATGGCCATCAACCATATAATCCCCCCAAGCGTAATACAGCCAACGGCCAGCAATGCCTTAGGATTACTAACTAATGCCAAATGACGCAACGAATGAGGAGAGTTCGTCACCACGTGACTACCCACTGATGTATTGATCGAATGTTTAAGGAGAAATTCGCCCGATGTCATCAGTATCACCGGCAAGAGTACAAACAAAAGAAATCGGAGTATCTTCATTGGAATAACAACAGTAGCGACCCCATCGTAATTATACAAACCCCAATTGTCTTATACCGATCCAGTGTCTCGTTAAAGAACAATCGCCCCCCAAGAATGATTGTGACGTAACTAAAACTTAAAAACGGGTATGCATAACTTAAGTCAAAGGTTTTGAGAGCCGATGACCACACGACTACATTTAAAGCCCCTAGTACAAGGCCAACCCACAACAACGGGCGCGATACCCAGTGAACAACCCACCCTATCGGGGATCGGTCACTACCTACACAACCCGATATTGCGCCTTTGAACGATAAATCAGACGCACTTCTTAATAAGATTATCGCAAACAATTTCCACATTTACGTCACGCTTTCTGTGATGGACTGGTTCACCGGCTGATACACTGGCGAGAATTTGTCAACTAAAGCCATTAATTGGGACTTCAACTGACCGGATGGAATTCGAAAACACCCATCAATTATAGCGGATATCTCATCATCCGCTCCAGTCAAGGATTGCGTTGACGGCCGAGTCACAAAAATTTGATTATGGGGAGTGTCGGTCAGAAACCGGGCATCAAAATAAAGCTCCTCAAATAATTTCTCCCCGGGACGAAGCCCTGTAAAGCGGATTGGAATTTGGCCGTCTTGAAATCCGGATAAGCGGATCAGGTCTTTGGCAAGATTTACAATTTTTACCGGCTGCCCCATGTCAAGGATAAATAGCTCTCCACCTCGACAGAGAGCCCCAGCCTGAATAATCAAACGAATAGCTTCTGGAATGGTCATAAAATAACGAGTAATTTCGGGATGGGTCACTGTAATCGGCCCACCATGTTCAATCTGCTTTTTAAACAATGGGATAACACTCCCTTGTGAACCCAGAACGTTACCAAATCGAACCGCCGCGAAGCGGGTTAACGGGAATTGCGTAGCGGCGAGCTGATTTAATACTTCGCACAGTCGTTTTGTACCGCCCATGACGTTGGTCGGCCGAACCGCTTTATCCGTAGAAATCAACACAAACTCAGACACTCGGTGCTCCCCTGAAAGTTGCAACATATTTCGCGTCCCTAATATGTTATTTAATATCGCCTCTTCAACGTTGTCCTCCATCATCGGAACATGTTTGTATGCGGCGGCATGAAATACGATGGTTGGACGGGTGTTGTCGAATACCTGGGTTAATCGTGTGAGATCTTTCACATCGGCCACTACAGGCTGAACCGCAATTGAATTCAGGGTTGATCTTAACTCTAAATCGATATGAAATAACGGGGTTTCGGCATGGTCTACCAAGATTAAGTTCGCTGGAGAAAATTTGGCAATTTGCCGGCACAATTCCGAGCCTATCGACCCCCCGGCCCCTGTTACCATTACTCTGGCCCCTGACAAATAGGTCGATACGGAGTCAACATCTAGTCGAACTTCGGTTCGGCCCAACAAGTCTTCGATATCAACATCACGAACCTGACTCAATGAAGTGATGCCGGATAAGACTTTGGACAGGCTGGGCGTTATTTTGGTAGCCAGTGACGCGTTTTCACAATCGGAGACGATCGACCTAATTTTGTCACCTGGTGCTGATGGAATCGCAATAATGACGGTGGAAACCTCGCACTGGGCAGCCAATTGAGCTAAATCGGACATTCCTCCTAACACCGGAATCCCATGGATTTTTTTACCATATTTTTTCGGATCATCATCGATGAATCCAACTGGAGAATAGGTCGCCCGAGGATTATTATTTAATTCTCGAACGATGGAATTTCCTGCGTCCCCAGCGCCAATAATTAACACAGGTTCTTTCAGGTGTCCGCCTCGATGTTTTGGGTCGCTAAGAATTAAATAGTCCCGATATAGGCGTAATGAAAATCGAATCCCACCTATTGCGAGAAAATTAAGCAACGCTTCCGCAATACAAAACCGAATCAATCCGGGGGAATTCATTACCCCCGAAACGATGAATAACGTTAAAGATCCGATAACGGTCGAGCGTAGAATTCGCTTCAGCTCAAAAATAGATGCATATTTCCAAATCAAATCAAACAATCCAACGCTAATATAAATGGCCAAACGCACGCCAACGATTGAGATAATCACGACCCAAAGGGGAATGTTTAATTCTGTAAACAAGGCCAAGCTATTCGTAAGAACCACCGCGCCCATTGCACTGAGCAAAGTCAACGATGCATCGGCGAGTCCCAGAAGGATTTTTCGTTGAATCGGTGATATCAGGTCCACGTTAACGACTTTCATAGGTCTCACAGGTTACCACCACCGACATTGCGGTGTCGAAATTAAATTGAGTTTAACTAGGCACTGCGGACCAGCCAATCGCCGGAGTATATTTCCGCACGCCTGGCACCATCAATCCGCCCCTATGTGCCGGGATAGTCACAAAAGCATCCTAAAATAGTGCATTTGGGATCGCGAACACCGGTTAAATGCTGGCCTTTGGGAGGAACTACCGCAGGCGGTGGGAGCCAGCATTGAGGATTGATTGAGAAATAACACCACAGGTCGCCGTTTTGCAGCGATCAAGAGCCTGCCTACCCTAGAGTACCCCGGGCATCAAAGCACCGCCCAAGTGTGTCAGGTAGCAATTCTACATGACGACCTTTAACGACATAATCAATGGCACCCATTCGGATACATTTGATTATTTGCTCAACGTCATTTACCACCGTTAACATGATGACATCCGTATCCGGGGATGCCGAATGTATTTCCGAAATCCGTTCGGTGCCCACGGCATCGCCGAGCAAGATATCGAGTAATACAATATCAATTCGATGGCTGGTAATAATCTTTAAAGTCGACATCCAGGAATCAGCAAGATGCAAGTCATACCCGAATGGTTCTAACAAATCAGACAGTGTCGTTCGGAAGGGCTCGTAATCATCAGAAATGAGTACGGCGTGGTTCTCCCCTGTAACCCGATGGGATCGATGGGCGGGCTTAAGGGTAGAGGCATATCGCGCCGATTGTGTGACCACCCATTGCGCTTCCTCGTAAAATGTTGGCCATTGCAAAAAATGACACCCTCCCTGTTTAACGATGCGTATTAAGCCAGAAATTCTGTCTGGATCAATACGCGCCGGATGGCAGAGCACAATACCAACGCCTGGAATTTCGTTGAGTAAATGTACTAATCGGAAAATATCATCCGTCGAATTTCGATACACGTCGATTATAACAACGCTAAGTCGTGGCTGATTTCGGAGACATTCTATTGCCATTTTGGGGGAAGACATGTGAGCTATCGGAGCCAGAGAGCCGAGGTACTGCTCGCATTTACGATAGAGCTCTGTATTCGGTGTTACGACTACGACATTATTTAACAACTGATCCACTGATGCCCCCTACTGCGTTAATCATGTAGATTGGCTATACCCTGTTATCCATAACCGCAAACTTTTTGTGACTTGGCTTTGTTGCGAATTGCTCCATCTGCCCCATTTTCGCTCTCCTCATGTCGCGCTGCACCACCACGTCGAGCGAGAAACGGCGCATCTGAATTATTTGGCAACATTGCTATTTCTGAAAATAAGCCATTTTGCAACAGGCCCGACTTCAGCCATGCGCGTCCAGCGTTTACAACTTGTCGATACTAATTTCTCGTACCTGCCCGACAATACGACGATCGAGTAATCGATCCCCATATAGGGCCTCCCCATTTCGATCTAAGTTATGAAGAATACAGTGGCCAGCAATTGTTTCGGCACGATACAACTCAACAACGCGACGAGTGTCATCCCAAATCACATTCATGGTGCCGTGCGTCAGCACTCGAATGTTAGGATCTATAAATATAACTGATCCAGCAAACAGCCAGGGCTCCCAACGATCCGTCGTAATCCCCAATCCAAACAAACGATCGATATCGACGCCGACACGTGGAGCCGACACATTGACCGGAATAACCTTGGACTTCAATATTTCAGGCACAACAGCCCAATCCAATATCGGCGCCAACTGAATTAATTTCCCGTCGGGTCGATCGGCATCATCGACCGCCCGAAACTCATAAATCAAATTCACTAAATCCGAATACCGCACACCTAATACGTCGGCAAGCCGTTTCAACACCTGACGATCGGGATAGGTTTTCATGGCACCAGACTCGATTTTTTGAAGCACTCCGTAATGTATCCCCACCTTATACGCTACTTCTACCAATGACAGTCCCCGTTGATTGCGAATAAGCCGAATGTAACGTCCCAATGTGTTCATCTATTACCTATTATCATCGAAAAAATTCATATATGGACTATTACAAATCATAATAGTAGGATCTCTAAATATACTATTTTGTGATTTTATACAGTCTATTATCGCACATAGTACCAAATAAGGGGGAAAAACATGCAGGACTTCATGGGTCTATCAGTATCTGATCCGAGCCGTTCAGACGACATTACCATTCAGCAACAGCCGGTGGAGGATTCGAAAGCTAAGGTGGCGGGGTGTCAATACCCAGCGACGCTACCGAATCAACTAAATACACTATCGGAGCGGACGGGGATCACGCTCATTACATCCAACAGTGACCGCAGCCGTTGGCTGGCCCAAATGATCGCCCCCATTCCCGTGTGGCAGGTAAATTCTTTTCGCGAGTTCGTCGAACTCCATCGTAAAAAATTATTAGGAACTGGACCCGTTGTTATCGATGAAGCTCTGTGTGGTGGTAACGTGATCGAAACGATTCATGAAATTAGAGTAACGACTAATTTACCAGTTATTGCATTATTAAGCACAACCTCAATTCACGATACATTGGTCACTGCTAGCTCAGCAGCGGATGGAATTTTGATTTGGCCAACAATGTCTAGCATCGATATTTTCGACGTTTTGGACGACGCCACGTTGTCTGAACACTCAAATTAAGAACAAAAAAAACCCCGCAAGTTTATTTCAACTTGCGGGGCGGGACAATGGACTGTTTAGTAGTCCATCCCTCCCATGCCAGCTGGAGCTGCCACTTCTTTTTTCTCTTCCGGCTTGTCAGCAATTAACACATCGGTTGTTAACAACAAGCTAACTACTGATGCGGCATTTTGAAGAGCCGTACGAGTCACCTTTGACGGATCTACAACTCCCGCCTTGATCATATCTTCAAACTGTCCAGTACGAGCATTAAAGCCTGTACCAATCGGACTATGTTTTACTTTATCAATGACGACAGATGCTTCCACTCCACTGTTGCTCGCAATTTGACGCAATGGAATTTCTAATGCACGGGCCACAAGTTGCATTCCGATTTTGATATCACCAGATTCAGTTTCTATCGCTTTTTCTAACGATGGAATTAAGTTGATAAGCGCGGTTCCGCCTCCAGCAACAATTCCTTCTTCAACAGCTGCTCGGGTAGCTGAAAGGGCATCTTCAACGCGATATTTCTTCTCTTTAAGTTCTGTCTCGGTCGCGGCGCCTACTTTAATCACAGCCACGCCACCTGACAACTTGGCCAATCGCTCTTGAAGTTTTTCTTTATCATACGACGAGTCAGAAAGCTCAATTTCTTTCCGAATTTCCGAAACTCGCGCTTGAATCTGGTCTTGCGCGCCTTTCCCTTGAACAATAGTCGTGGTTTCTTTGGTTGATTTGACTTTGGATGCCCGACCTAGCTGCTCAAGCGTTACTGACTCCAGAGTTAGACCTTTATCTTCAGAAATAACTTCCGCACCAGTCAGAATCGCGATGTCTTCAAGCATAGCCTTACGACGATCACCAAAACCAGGAGCTTTAATCGCCAAACAATTGATAGTTCCACGAAGTCTGTTGACTACTAACGTAGCCAGCGCTTCGCCTTCGATATCTTCAGCAATGATCACTAACCCTCGACCCGATTGAACGACCTTCTCTAAAACCGGTAGCAAATCTTTGATAGCGGATATTTTTTTATCAGTCACAAGAATAAATGCGTCGTCCAAAGAGGCTTCCATTCGATCTTTATCCGTGATCATGTAGGGAGAAAGGTAGCCTTTGTCAATCTGCATCCCCTCTACCAAATCCATTTCTGTTTCTGTACCTTTCGATTCTTCAACAGTAATGACCCCGTCTTTCCCAACCTTAGCCATTGCTTCAGCGATCAATGCCCCAATTTCTTCGTCATTGTTAGCGGAAATAGATGCAACTTGAGCAATTGCTTCTTTTGTCTCGATTTTCTGACTGTTGGCGCGAAGACCTTCGACGATGACTTTTACTGACTTCTCAATTCCTTTTTTCAATAGAATTGCATTGGCACCAGCAACGACATTTTTTAGCCCTTCACGGAAAATGGCTGCACCTAGAACCGTTGCGGTGGTAGTACCGTCTCCAGCGATATCATTTGTTTTTGACGCTACTTCTTTTAAGAGTTGAGCTCCCATGTTTTCAAAAGGATCTTCTAACTCAATTTCCTTCGCGATGGTCACACCATCGTTTGTGATCGTTGGGGATCCCCATTTTTTTTCAAGAACAACATTGTTTCCATTTGGACCCAACGTACTTCCCACAGCATCTGCCACTTTACGAATACCTTCTGCCAGCGCGCGCCATGCTTCATCTGAATACTTTAATTGTTTTGCACCCATCGTGTCATATCCTCCTTAAAATTTAACGTTTGACAGCTAAAATATCGCTTTCGCGAACGATTAAATAACCGGTGCCATCCACCTTCAACTCTGTGCCGCCATATTTAGCAAAAATAACAACATCGCCTTCTTTAACATTTACCGGAAGGGCTTTGCCTTCATCAGAGACTCGGCCAGGGCCTACGGCAATAACCACTCCGCTCTGTGGTTTTTCTTGAGCGGTATCAGGTAGAACGATTCCTGATTTGGTAGTTTGTTCAGCGGACTGAGGCTCAACAATAACGCGATCGCCAAGCGGTGCGTAGTTGATTTTACTCATAATATGCTCCTTTCAAATTGCTCCTGTATTATTTAGCACTCTAATTAGTCGAGTGCTAATTTACGTATTCTAACGATCGCGATTTCAGTTGTCTAGTCACTCGTTAAACCGAATATATAACTTTCACACTTGGCACCCAACTGGTACCTTAAACTCATGCCAAAACTTCGCCTAGATCAATTACTTGTCAACCGTAAACTTTGCGAAACTAGGGAAATCGCTCAGTATTTGATTATAACCGGCAACGTCTTAATTAATGAGGTGAAAATCACGAAAAGTGGGCAACAGGTTTCTGAGGATTCAACGATTCGCGTGTTAACGGGACTCCCTAAATATGTCTCCAGAGGGGCGACAAAATTATCGAGTGCATTGGATCATTTTAAAATTAATCCAGTCGGTCGACGGGCCTTGGATGTCGGTATATCGACCGGAGGCTTTACCGATTTTCTGCGCCAACATGGTGCGCGATCGGTCATTGGACTTGACGTCGGGTACGGCCAAGTAAGCGAAAAAATTCGACGCGATAGTGATGTCGCCATTTTTGAACGAACCAATGTACGACATCTATCGCGAGACCGGTTACTCGACTTAATTCATTCAACCGGCCGATCCTCCGACTGGGTGACAGAGATTGACATTGTGGTGATGGATGTCTCCTTTATCAGTGTGATTAAGGTATTACCGGCTGTGAGGGACATCGTACCCAGCGGGGATTATATCATTTTAGTAAAGCCTCAGTTTGAGGCGGAGAAACATGAAGTAGGAAAAGGAGGAATAATTCGTGATCCCGAGTTAAATAAGGCTATTGTTGATCGTGTAAAAACGTCCCTGTCATCAACTTTTGATATCCTCGAGCAGTGCGAATCGGGAATCACCGGGACCAAGGGTAACCAAGAACATTTCCTATGGTTACGCCCCACTATCTCCACTTAACGTCCATCTCCCCCACGCTTTACTGTACTCCACGGCCAAGGTTTAATTTTTATAGCCGCTGGGCAGGATGTTACCCATGACAACTCAAGCACCACGCGATGACCATTGGTTTGACGATGATTGGTTCAACGACGCCCCCCCCCAGCAGGTGTCATCGGATCCAGTAACAGCACGTATTCCACCTGAATTTTGGTATGATTCATTCCGCACCCTCCTTCGCATTCACGCTATTCAGAAGTTTGCCGTCACGGTTCATCTCGATGATACCTGGCACTTCCAAGTCAATATGGAATCTATAATAGTTACGTATCCGTCACGACATGCACGCTTTTGTCTTCATTTTAATTCCGGAATTGGCATATTAAATGAGGCTCATAGTGGCCAGTCCGAGCTTGAAATTGTTATGGGGGATCTTAAAGATATGCTGAAGTCGACTGACCCCGGCGCCCGCGAGACGACCATCACGTTTTCAGATCCGGATCGATCCCCCAACGCCAACGAATGGACGGTCGTTCAGCAGCTCGTCACAACACTTATCGATGCATTAAACAATTTTGCAACATCCTCCCAATTATCCCAACCCATCGCCCATCAACACATTTTACCTTCAGACTACGTGAACGAATTAAATACATCATTATTAAGCCAAGTTAAAGAACGGTTTCGGATAAGTCTGGATTTGCCCGCCACCCAAACACCGCCCGTATCGACCATCGACATCGATGAACGACGCGAACTTGCTTACATGCCCGACGATGTCGCCACTGAATTTCGGCCAGAGCCAAATCCTGAGAATGTACGCCCGATCAGATCTAGCAATGAATTCGAGTCCACGCCGTCGGAGCCAAATTGGAACCCAGAATCTATCGAATTGGGCGACCCCACCGCCCCAGATTGGACCAATTCGTCCGGGGACTTTTGCTATCTCGACCCCGAATCATCCCGTTTTTTAGGTCGCGCATCGTATATCAATACCCCCCCGAACCCCACCGAAATCGAGTGGCCGTCGTCCCCACCTATCGATTAGATCCCGGGGATGCCTCCAAAATCGCTGTGGCCATTTTAGTCAACACCCGCGACTCATCATTTGGCTTCAACATCTCGATTAACTGAGTGTAATGGGCTTGCTGCTGAGCCTGCTTATCAGGTGTCATTTGCTCGAATACACAATCGGCCACGTCAGCCGGGACAATGTGCTGCTGCATGAATTCTGGGATTTTTTTTTCCCCCGCGATTAAGTTAGGTAAGCCACAATATGGGACTTTGAGTTGAAGGATATACTGCGCCACCCAATACGACAGTGTGGGAAGTGCACCCAAAATAACCATCGGAATACGGTTCATTATTAACTCAAGTGTCAACGTGCCCGTTGCCGCAATAGCAAAATCAAGTTGAGCCACGGCATCACGATCCAAAGAATCGGTGACTGTCAATTCGCTTACCGGTCGACGGCGAACAGCCGCCGCGACAAGTGGGAATAACTCCGGGCGTGCTACGGGCAATACAAACCGAAATCGGGTGGACCTCTGATGTAATGCGTGTGCGATTTGGAGCAACGGACGCAATAATAAGTTAAGCTCCGCACGTCGCGACCCCGGAAACAAGCCAATCGTAATCGGCTGATCCGTTCCATCGCCCGGATACGGCCCCAACTGTCGATAGTGTACGGGTGGAACAAGATCCACAATCGGATTCCCAAAGTACTTTACGTTGGCATTTATTTGGCAATACATCTGATATTCGGGAGGAAAAATTGCAAAGATCTGCTGCGAATAATTAGCGATTTTTCGAGCCGATTTCAAATCATTCCAAATCCAAAAATTAGGGGTAATTAATGTGGTAATCGGAATATTTAACGCCCGAAGTCGCCGAGCAATTTCAAAATTATAATGAGGAAAATCAATGATGATGGCTTGATCTACCGGCCACTGTTTTAGATAATTTACGATAGAATCGAACAATTTAAACGTCGACTTCATCCCCCGAACGGACCGCAAACCGACCGCTGTATTGGCGGTGCTGTCTCCAACATAATGATCCGCAGTGGCGTTTAAGGCCGGGCCTCCCAATGCCACAATTTCAACGGCGCGAATCCCTCGCAGTTCGGTTACTAAGGCGGCACCGTATCGGTCACCAGACAACTCTCCGGCAATGACCGCAATGCGCAATTTACTAGACGTTGTCACTGCCAGACGTCTCGTCGTCGGCAGTACGCTTGAGTATTCCGCGATGGGAATCCGAACTCAGAAATTTTAACAAATATTTTGCTTCCGCCGATTGAAACTCAATGCGTTCCAAATCTTCCATGCTTTGAGCCGCATTTTTTCCTGAACGATACACGATTCGATAGATCATCCGAATTTCGGCAATCGAATCGCGCGACATTCCGCTCCGGCGCAAGCCTACGGCTACGGGTGAATTGGTGAATTCCAGTCATCCCGCCGATAATTGCTTTATCTTCAATCACACAATGTCCGGCGACATTAACATGATTGACAATGGTGACTCCATTTCCAATTCGACAATTATGGGCAATATGGCAACTTGTGAGAAATAAATTGTCGGAGCCGATTTCGGTAGTTTCGTTTTTACCAGTTGCGCGGTTGATTGTGACGTACTCACGGACCACATTCCGATCGCCGATTACCACCCAGGAACGCTCACCTTTGTATTTACTATCCTGGGGATCCGACCCAATCACACATCCAAAATGGATGTGATTATCTGCACCAATTCGGGTCCACTTTTCGATAACAACATTGGCTTCGATTCGGGTCCGATCCCCAATGATCACATGTTCTCCTATTAATACGTTGGGTCCGATTTCGACGTCTTTGCCAAGAATAGCGGACGGATGCACATGAGCCGTCGAATGGATTTGAGGACGCGATGGAACTACCGCCAAATTAAACACAAATCGTCCCTCAGCGACGACCTGACCATCGACAAATGCCGCGCCTGCCATTTTGACAAAGCGGTCTCGAATGGTAATCACATCCATTTCCAACCGAACCTGGTCACCGGGGCGCACCGGGATTCGAAATTTGACATCGTCCATTGATGCGAACAATGGTAGCCGTCCCCGATATTCGGAGTCACTCAACAACATCACGTAGCCGGTTTGAGCCAACGCCTCCAATACTAACGTGCCAGGCATAATGGGGTCCTGCTCAAAATGTCCGGCAAAGAATGGCTCGTTGATGGAGACATTTTTGATACCAACAATTCGGTGTCTAGGATCATGCTGGACAATACGATCGATCATCAGCATCGGAAATCGGTGGGGAATTAGGGTTTTGATTTCAACAATATTCATAGGGGAGTATTGTCCGACATATTGGGGATGATTAAAAGACTATAATATATGTGTTCGGCCGTTGCTCCGCCCGTAACCAACACTTGGCGGTCAGGGTCTATTCACTTTAAAACCATTCCATCGCGTTCGATCGGCGGGTGAATGTTTGTCACTTTCAACCAGTGTTGACCTCCCCAAACCCAATGGCAGGCGATCGATTTCAGCCCCTTAAAACGAAAAAATGATTTTCGAACATCGTTCTTAATCCAGTTAACCGGGTCCCCGAACGCCCCTCTAATAGTCCCATTCACGTAACGGACCGATTTATTGTACTCTGTAAGGGAAGTTACCAAAGTTACCGCTTAACAGCGAGCGTTGGTCTTCAATGACCACGTTGTTCACACAACTATTGAGCCCCCAGTTCGAAATTTAACCCCCAAATTTTATGTCGCCAACGAGGAAACACTATGAAATTTTTTATCGATACTGCTGATATTTCCGCCATTATTAAAGCCAATGAAATGGGCCTTGTTGACGGCGTCACAACCAATCCATCGCTTATTAAAAAGGCCGGTCGCGATCACGAACAAACCATTCGAGAAATCAGTTCGATCGTTTCTGGCCCTATCTCTGTCGAGACACTTAGCGAAACTGCCGAAGGCATGTTAAAAGAGGCTGATCAATATATTACCTGGGGATCCAATATCGTTATTAAAGTGGTGATGACTCCTGAGGGAATGAAAGCTGTGCGCGCCCTCAGTTCACGGGGAATTAAAACAAACGTTACCCTTATTTTCTCGCCGCTCCAAGCCTTAATCGCGGCCAAGTCCGGCGCAACCTATGTCAGCCCGTTCATTGGACGACTCGACGATATTAGTCAGCCCGGCATGGAGCTGATCACCCAAATTCGTCAAATATTTGATAATTACGATTTACCTACCGAAATCCTAGCCGCTAGTGTTCGCAACCCTGTTCACATGCTCGATTCCGCCCTAACTGGTGCGGATGTGGCAACTGTACCACCCGAAACACTATTCCAAATCTTCAAACATCCCCTCACCGAAAGCGGAATTCAAAAATTCTTAGAAGACGCGAAGGCCTGGGCCTAATGCTATGGCGATAGACAACGAATATTATCGCCTCAGAAATGTTTCCGAAGATTTTTACCAAAATTATTCGGTCCCTATTTTTATTCGTAGTCGAATGGAAAAAAACCAATCCATTTTGGATTTTGGGTGTGGTTATGGACAATTACTGCTTGGTTTAAACCAATTGGGATTTACAGACCTATGCGGACTAGACATCAACATTCCGGCTTTAGAGGTCTGTAAAAAAAATAATCTAACGGTGACATCATCTATTGACGAACTTATACTCGCCGGAAAAAAATTTGATTGGGTGGTGTGCTCCCATGTTATTGAACACATCCCTAAAAAAGAAGTAATTTCAACATTAACCCTAATTCGAGAAAAGTTACTTGCTCCGGACGGTCGATTTTTTGTTATGGTTCCAAATGCGATGTCAAATACCGGTTGCTACTGGAGATATGAAGACTGGACCCACGAAACGTTGTTTACTCCGGGGAGTCTACTTTATGTACTTAAAGCCGCCGGATTTTCTAATGTTGAATTTATTGACCCGGACTGCACCGAAGGTAGCCGATGGGACAAAAAAATATTCAAACAATTCTTTTTATATTTGTATCGATTGAATATTAAATTTTGGAACCGCATCACAACGAGTTCGTATCACCAGCCTAGTCCACAAATCTACAGTTACGAACTTAAAGCCGTCGCTCGTCGATAGTTTTTAACCCTGGGAGTTTTCTAAAATAGACGTCACCAGATTAGCGACGTCCGCTACCTCAATTTGGCTAACACAAGGATACGATTCATTGGACGCCAAATTATATCTACACATCCAATTACAGTTAAAACACGCCATCGATTTATACGCCACTAGAGGAGCAGATTCAACAGGAGGATACGGAACAAAGGCCCCAAAATGACCGCCTCCCGTGATTGAAATGGAGGGCACACCGAGACCTGCCGCAATATGTATCGGCGCCGATTCATTTCCAATAACCACCGTTGCGTTTTTAATGATTCGAATTAAATCAATCAAAGACGTTGTTCCAACTAGGTTATACGCCACTTTTCCGGTCCGTTTTAGAGCCTGCATCACATGGTCCCCAACCTCTTTATCTGCCGAACTGCCAACAATGATAAACGGAACGTTACATTGAGCGTGCCCCAGCAGCTCATCCCATTTCGCTACTGGCCATACACGTCGGATATCTCCGGCGCCAGGAGCAATCACAACGGCGTTCTTGATGGACTTTTCCGATTCTCCCAAAAATATCTCTCGAAGAAATGGATATTTCAGATTCAATTTCACACCGGTTAAATATTTCGAAAATTCGGAATTCACGACAAGGGAATGGTGCCCACGATCGACAAAGAAAAGGGTTTGATAGCGGCGACTTACAGCCTCATAACTCAATCCAGGCAACCGATTGATCCGGTGCTGATAATTATCAGCGTTTCCGGACATCGCAACATGTAACGGCGACCGAATCGACAAGGCAATATTATCGGCAAATAAGGTTCTTGCGTGAGCGGCAACGATAACCTTGTTTGCCCGCCAACGTCTGAATCGAAATTTATCCTTGATCAATTGCCAAACGAGCGAGTAGGGCCCATGATAGTTGGCGATATCAACCGCGTCTATGTTATCGGCCAAGTCTAATTGTTTAACCAGATCCGCCACGGCACTGCTTACGATCATTGTGATTTTTTGAGCTCTGAAATGCTTTCGAATGGCTTGTAACAGTGGAATCGACAATATGAAATCGCCGACAGCATCTAACCGAACAATAACAACATCGTGAGTGGTCGAATCCATGTAAAATCCTTCTAGCCCCTTCGATAAAATTTTTTAGCTAAACATCCCGCGATGTTAACCATACCTGGGAAAAGAGTATCGCATTATTTAGCTAGCCCCATCAAAACGAGTCGATGGAGGGGTCACGGCTAGAGCACATATAACTACGAACAGCCATCAAACAACACCCGACAGCCCGATTGATTGCAATTTTTAAATTCATCCCCAAAAAAATCAATAGGCCAACAATAATACTGTCCCAAGCGAGTAACTCAATAGATTTTCAAATTTATGGTGATATACTTGGATAAATCTCAAAAAAGCAACACCACGTATTCAGTGGTAGGCAAAAATAATTAAAACGAAATTAGTTTAATTTAATTACTTTTTAATGATTCATACATACAAAAAAGTCGCCTAATTCGCTAAATCAGAAAGGTAATAATGAACAAATTATTAAAAAAAACGATTTCAAATATATTTAGACACTTGGGCTTAGGCATTACTCAGTACCAAACACTCCAGCGGCTTCGTCAAATAAGCATCGCGATGTGGAGTCCGGTCAACGATATCCACACACTGCAAACACTCAGCGGCGGATTAGTTATGAACAGCGACCATTACGATAGGGTCGAAACGCTTCGCCGTGTGAGCTTAGCGATGTGGAGTCCGACGCATGATCTTCAAGTTATACAACGGCTAAATAATAAAACAACCGCCCATACACTGTTAACGCACTTTAAGGATTCAACCGCTCAGCTCAGACAAGATTTGTTTGTATTATCGCATCTAGGGTTTAAACAAAGCGGGTATTTTGTTGAAATTGGTGCAACCAATGGCTATGACATATCCAACACTTACTTGATGGAAACGAACTTTGGTTGGCATGGAATATTGGCTGAGCCCGCACCAATATGGCATCGCGAATTAAATAGGAATCGCAAATGTCACATAGAAAAAGATTGTGTATGGAAAGAATCAAACGCTACCGTAGAATTCAACCAATCCACCATAGCCGAGCTTTCAACCATTAGCAGTTTTACCGACACAGATTGTCACAAAGAAGCACGCAAAACAGCCATCAAGTACTCAATCAACACGATTTCTCTCAACGACCTCTTAGCAAAATATTCCGCCCCTAATTATATCGATTACTTATCCATCGATACCGAAGGCAGCGAGTATGAAATATTGAGCAACTTCGACTTTTCGAAATACAACTTCGGAGTCATTACTTGCGACCATAACTATTCTCACACTCGCGACAACGTATATGCGTTGTTAACAAAAAACGGGTACAGGCGAGTGTTTGAAGATATTTCATTATTTGATGACTGGTACATCAAGTAATTCACGGCCATTCTAACCTAGTGAAATCAACCCATTGAGGCAGGTCGATGTTTCAAAATAAATACGTCATACTAATAGGTAAAATTCGGTCAATGCGCCATCAAATCACGCAGCGGGCCGCCGTGAAATCCGCCGTTATTAATAGTGGGTGGATGCTGTTCGACCGTATCATTCGGCTAATTGGGGGACTGTTTATCGGTGTTTGGGTCGCTCGATACCTTGGACCCGAGCATTTTGGACTATTCAGCACGCTGATCTCCATTCAAGGCATCGCGGTCACATTATGTGGAGTCGGATTTGACGGTATCATTACCAGATATTTTATAAGGTACCCTCATCATTCATCGGTCTTACTTGGGACAACGGTCACAATCCGCGCCATTTTAGGCATAGTGATTGGGGCCGTAATGCTTATTTTGATTTATTTCAGACCGCTTCCGGGAGTCAATTTTTATATTTGGGTATTGATGTCCGTCACGATGTTTTTTTCGGCGTTTAACGCACTTCGCCAATATTACGATTCACGCGGCGAATCCAAATACGTCATTTTGCCTGAGTTAGTCGCTTTCGGACTGTCATCTGGCTTAAGAATATTAGGGATCCTCTATCATTTTCGCCTGGAATGGTTTGTTGGCATTGTCCTACTTGAAGGAATGCTCGGACTCATTGGGTACCATTGGATTTATTGGAGGCGTCATGTTAACCGAGTATGGACCTTTAGAGCATCGATTGCACGGCTATTATTTAGGCATAGCTGGCCAATATTACTTACATCGGGCTCGGCTATAATTTTCTTTAAAATAGATCAAATGATCCTCTTATCATTAGTTGGCAGCCGAGAAACCGGCATTTATTCAGCCGCCGTCCGGATATCGGAGATCGCCTATTTTTTTCCAACAATTTTAACGACGGCCGTATATCCTGGGCTCACAAAACTCCGAAAAATAGATCGAGTACGGTATGAATCAAGTTTACGAAGGGTCTTTTCAATTGGGATGGCCGTCTCATATTGCATCATTATTGTGGTGACACTGCTATCCAGCTGGATTATTTCAACTCTATACGGATCAGACTATATCGGATCGGGACCAATCCTAATTGTTCATATCTGGTCATTAATTTGTATATGCAATCTAAACATCAGCAGCATTTACATTACTAACGAGGGGCTTACACGTCACTATATATTAAAGGATGCCGTGTCAGCACTTTGCAATATTGGTCTGAATTTGGCACTGATTCCCTACTGGAACGGACTTGGTTCCGCTATCGCTACGTTAGTGTCGTATTCGATCACCGCATTTTTTGCCAATGCCTTTATTCCACAACTACGGCCGTTGTTCAAAATTCAAATGGATAGCCTTACCCTAAAAGGACTTTGGAATACCCGAAACAGGCGCACATCGAGTTAAACTACTCTACCCCACTTAAATCGATGTGCGGCATTCATAATCGTCCATTTCCGATTATTGGTTCGATTAATTACGGGGGTTAATTGACGAATTCAGAGGCACGCGAGGTTGAGTACGACGACCGGAGTGATACGGAAGGTATTCGAGAACGGATCGCGGAAATGGAACATCGCGGGTACTGGCGTCCTTAGCCGCACCGAGTTAACGCAGCCAAATACTCATCCCCTGGGACTTTGATGTCTTCGGCCACCGATGGCGCCAGGGCTCGATCGAACACATCCAATAATTGCTCAGGCGCACCCCACGCAATGAGCCGCGCCCTCAGAATTTTTATCGCCAACGCATGATTAAAAATAGCCACGAATGTCAAAACAATCAGTTCAACATCCATCGTCAGGTTATGTCTAAATACGTAAAACAACGAAAAGTGGGCTTTTGATGGCCGGATTATTCGATGGTACGCCTCTTGAGGATTTGAAAACCTGCTTAACACATCACTTTGACGGAAAAAAAAGATCGATGATATCCCGGTCAACCCGGGTTTGACTGAAAACATTTCACGTTCCGCTTCATTAAATAAGTTTCCATTTTGGGGTATTTCAGGCCGCGGCCCAACAACACTCATATCGCCAATCATCACATTAAAAAACTGAGGGAATTCGTCAATTTTGTACCGCCGAATAATCCGTCCAACAGCGGTTACCCGTGGATCCCGCTTCGTCACAACAGTAATCGCATCAAAATGAGCCCCATCTACCATCGATTTTAGCTTGAACAAGGGAAACATCCGACTGTTGCGACCAATCCGTTCCGTCACAAAAAAGGGATTATGCCGATGTAAGCCGATTATTAACAGAGAAAAAACAACGATTACTGGAAATCCAATGATGATTCCGACAGAAGAGAGCATTATATCGATCAATCGTTTCATATATTTATATTGACACATCCTCATCGCGAAAACTAACAATCCGAACGGCACCTGGGGCCATCCTAGCCGTTAACGGGGTCTCCCGTTGAGCAAGTTTAATCAACCATTCATCGGCCTCAAGACCGCGCAAAATCCTAACAATTCCGTTTAGGGCTCGCTTCTTTGAAAAAATCGCGATCGCCGTCAACGCAATTAACTGCAAATCAAGAAAGAAGGATTGATTGTCAATGTAAAACAACCCCAAATACCCTTTTCCTGGTCGAATCAATTGATTATACGCGACGTCGGGATCCGGTTTATCTTTTAAGATATCTCCTTCGTCGGAAAATACAATGGATGAAAAATCAGTTATTCCTGGTTTAACCAATAACAACCTACGTTCTACGGATGTATACAAATCGGTTTCACGTTTTACGTTGGGTCGAGGCCCTACCAAACTCATGTCGCCAAGAAACACATTCCACATTTGAGTCAATTCATCCAACTTAAATCGACGTATAAAATGTCCAACCGGTGTAATCCGCATATCATTACTTCCGGTTGAATCAACACCGGATTTGTCGGCATTTTTCACCATCGAGCGCAACTTCACCATATGAAACAGCTTCCCGCCTTTACCAACTCTGGGAGCGATATAAAATGGACTATGCCCATCCTGTCTCCATACCAAAATCATGACCGGAATAGTGATAGGCAGCGTAAGAATTAACAGTATCAGGGAAATTAAAACATCGACCGCGCGCTTAAGCATGGCTTATTGCGCGTAAAAATTTCGAATGCTGTGCGCAATATATTGAACGTCAGCGTCAGAAATAAACATATTCATCGGAAGCATAATACATCGCTCAAAAAAGCGCTCGACTTTCGGCAATTTAACATCATCAAAGCCGAGCCCCCCCCATTGATGGACACCTTTGCCTCCCCATTGAATCAATGTTCCGATGCCTTTGGCCTTTAAATAGTCTCGCAACTCATTCCGACGATCCGCGGTTAATTCATAATTTTGATAGATATCAAAATGATTCGGGTCGGAATCAGGCGATGGAGGCAACTGTAGTTCATTCATATCGCCCAAAAGTTCCTGATATAGCGCCGCTACATGTCTCCTCCGAGCAATAACTTGGGAGTACGTTTTAAGGCGAAAATCTAAAATAGCCGCTTGAACATTGTCTAATCGACTATTACGCCCCCAACTTTTAATATCCCCATTTGTATCCCGTCCGTGGTCATGCAATTGATACATTTTATCGTAAGTTGATTGATCGTTAGTAAGTACAGCGCCACCGTCGCCCAAACAACCCAATACTTTTGCAGGAAAAAAACTAATCGACGACGCGTTCCCAAACGTGCCGGCGTGACGGCCCTTAAATCGAGATCCCAATGCTTGAGCAGCATCCTCAACTACAAACAATTTATACTTATTCGCAATGGTCATTAAGCGATCCATGTCACAAGTTCGTCCATTTAACTGGGTGGGCATAATTCCGACGGTCCTCGGAGTAATCGCAGCTTCAACCGCTTCAGGATCGATCAAATTATCACTTCCAATTTCAACGGGAACCGGTGTTCCTCCGGCAATTTTGATAGACGATGCGGTGGCCAGCATAGTATGAGACGAACAAATCACTTCGTCACCTGGACGAAGTCCCAATGCCATCCAAGCAATCTCGAGACCGTCGGTAGCATTAGCGACACCTATGGAATAGTTTGCACCCGTATAGACAGCCAAATTCGATTCAAATTCAGTTAATTCCTTTTGGAGAATGAATGCCCCTCGACTAGACACATCATCAATAATTTTTAACAGAGTGTCTTTTTCATTGAGGTATACTTTTGGATAGTCAAAATATGGTACGTTTCGAACTTCAGGGACTAATAGCATAGCGAGTTCCTCCTCGATTAATTGGATATTGATTTAGGCTGTCGAATTAATTGTTTTACCGAATGTATAATCCCCTCCGAATCAATTCCATATTTTTTCCTTAAATACGATTGGCTACCAACCGTCGATGTAAATCCTCCGGTTACCCCCAACCGACCAAAACATCTCGGCATAACCCCACGATCAAGCAATATTTCCGCCACAATACTCCCTAATCCGCCCTCCAAAACGTGTTCTTCGATTGTAACGATGCCTCCAGTAGATTCAGCCGCAGTTACAACAGCCTCCCTATCAATCGGCTTTAACGTATTAAAATGTACGATTCGCGCATTGATACCGTCATTCGCCAATAAATCCGCCGCGTTGATCACTTCTTGGAGTATCCCACTCGTCGAAATCAACGTTATATCGTCGCCCTCACGTATTATGCGCGCCTTCCCTGGCAAAAAAATCTCGCCATCGTGGTGAGTATTCGATGCAAACGCCTTGTCGAGGCGTAAATATTTAGTACCCGGTTTCGAAAGTACAACATCCGCGAGGGACTCGGCTTCCCATAGATCCCCAGGGGAATATATTTGAATGGGAAACGTTCGAAGAATCGAGACATCTTCGGTAGCATGATGTGACATTCCGAGTGACCCGTAGCTAAAGCCACACCCGACGGTTACTACAGTCACATTGGCGTCATGATACGCCAGGTCATTACGAATTTGCTCAAGACATCGGATCATACCAAAATTACCAATCGAATAGGTAATCAACTTATGGCCTTCAAGCGCCAGGCCTGCAGCGATCCCAATCATATTTTGCTCAGCAACCCCTACATTTACAAATTGATTTGGAAGTTCCTTTGCAAATTCGTCCAGGACCCCAAACCCCAAATCCCCCGTCAGCAGCATAATACTGGGATCATTTTTTGCAATGTTCAACACCCTTTTTATAAATTTATCTCTCATTGTTGTGCATTCAATTCAGCCATCGCCGCATTAAACTCCTCGCCCTTTGCCGTGCGATAATGCCAAAGCACCTGATTTTCCATGAAAGAAACCCCTTTTCCCTTTATAGTATGTGCGATCACTATTACGGGCTGTCCCGTAGTACTCGGTCTAAACGCATCACTTAATTGGCGATGGTCATGCCCATCTACCTCGCGTACTTCCCAGCGAAACGCACTCCATTTATCGGCAAAGGGTTCTAAATCCAACGTTTCTGTTGTCGTTGTGAGACTTTGATATTTGTTATAATCAATCACAACAAATAATTGATGGAGCTGATGGAACCCGGCAAACATCGCCGCCTCCCAAATCGATCCCTCATCACATTCCCCATCGCTCATAACCACGAAAACTCGATGGCGAGACGCTCGCTTTTTGGCGGACAATGCCATCCCGGTTCCCACTGACAATCCATGCCCAAGTGATCCGGTTGATAATTCCACACCAGGAATTCCTTTATGAGATACATGTCCGCTCAGGTCGGATCCGTCTTGATAATGCGTTTTCAACTTGTCTGGCGAAAAAAAACCACGCTCCGCTAACGCCGCATATACACCTGCGCCCGCGTGCCCTTTGCTAAGGATAAACCGATCTCTATTGGGCCATTTCGGCTGTTGAGGATCAACGTTCAAAACTGATCCGTATAATACCGCTAAAATATCGACCATTGATAAAATAGACCCGATATGAGAGCTCCCTCCCCCCAGACTTGTCATTTCAAGAGCATGTTTACGGATACGTAACGATAGCGATTTAGACGGTTCCATATGATTTATACCCATCTCAGCAAAATTTATTAACGGTTATGCGATTTAACGATAATACAAGGAAACTCGATCAGGTTAAACAGACGTTATTCACCGTCAGCGAGTGCCGCCCGGTTATCAACAACTTTTTTTAAATAATTTTCAAAAGATGCCATTACCTTGGCATATTCAAAGTGCTCGATATATACCGCCTCCGCGTTATTTGACATGATCGCCACTTGATCACGATCAGCATAAAGTTGCAGTATTTTGTCGGCCAACTGAACACCCGAGTTGGCACCATAACTCAACCCACTCCCTGTCTCTCGCAACAAGTCCGCGAGCACGCCATAATCGGGGCTTGAAATGATTGGCAAACCGCCGCACAAAGCATTGGGTCGATACCAACGTGACTTCGCTGCATCACTACTTGAATTTGTGCCGCATCAATCCAGCCGGGCCACACTACGTTCGTGTACGTACTGCTTAATTTTTTATAATGATGTAGTTTATCCCCATCCCCAGCAATGATAAACCGAATATTTAGGGCTTTAATTCGAGGGTCTTGTGATGCGTCTAAAATAGCATCGACATCCAGCGTGTTAGCAATCATTCCAATAAATAAAACGTTAAAGACATCGTCGTTGTCACGCACGCCCATTGAATCCCAATATTGCTCAGCAACAGCTATTTTTGATTGCGATTGTTGCGTCAACGAATACGCAAATGGAATCGCTGTATCGAATGAAGTTCGCACCCTCCCCGATTTTTTAAGACCCCAATTTACAAATTCATCAGTAATTCCCAATATGGCCGTTGCGTGTTTAAACGCCCACCGACATCGTGACTCAATTGGAGTCACGGCTATTTTTCCAAGCCATCTCAACGAAGTCGGTAGCACTTCGACAAAAATATCGGGCCACATATCTCGTCCGTCTAAAACAACTGGGATTCTATTCTTTTTTCCATACTCGACCGCGGCGATCGCCAATGCAATCGACGGGACACTACAGACAATAATATCCGGCTTAATCATATTTGGAGACGATCGTTTAAATTCCGAGGCCAATTGCAATTCATCCCAAATCCGCTGGATCGATATATTGCGCCGGTACCCACATCCTTTTAGCAGGACAATGTCGTAATTATCTGATTTTGAGATCGTCGTGTATTCATGAACAAGATGCGTTTTGGACCGATGGTCAAACGCAGATGCCCACCACGTCACATGGTGCCCTGTTTTACTCAGTGCATCGGCAAACTGTCCCGTTCTGTGGAGGCGATGCCCTACGGCATCAGATACAGGAACCGGCTCGCCAATAGTCATTAACCAGATTTTCATCGCAGACCTACTAAACTATGCAGCAAACTGTAGCGTCAATGGACTATTAAATTCGAATAGTTTGCCAGAAATCACGGACTTTTCCCCTCATGATTGATAGTAATCCTGAAAACCCATAAAAAAGAATCGAGCATATCACAGAAAAAAGGGATCCCAAAACGGCGACTTGAAATCGGGACCACCGGGGAAATTCGGGGGCAACCGCAGGATCCACTATTTCTAAGGATGCACCGTTTATATACCCGTCAATATCAGTCATTTGGTAGCTTTGAATTAAATATTGATAAAATTGCTGATATCCAAGTAAATCACCACTCAATAATTGAACCTCGTTTTTATGGACCGGCAAATTCCGCCCTACTGACGTATCAAAATGAGACGCGAGTAAACGGCGTTTA
>RHAI01000003.1 GCA_010028705.1 bacterium | reverse complement strand
CTGGGCCAATCCCAGGAGCACTTTAGTGGTGACGGCCAACGGCACACTTGAGAATCCAAGCATATATCGCCAAGTGTTTGATCGTGTTTTATTCGATATTACGCTGGAACCATCGATCACACGCATCCGCCAACTTGACCTGATAACCGGCGGCGGGGCGCTTTCTGGATCTGGCATAATTGAAGGAAAAATACCGAGGCACCTATTTATAACGGCATCAAATTTTGGAGTGTCGGAGAATAGCATATTTCAAAAAATTATCCCTAATTCATTGAAACCGTTTGCCGGAATATTATCCGGGAGTGCCATTGTTGAATCTAAAGTCCCAAAATCGATAAGTTTAAACTACGGCACCATCGTGGCTTCGGGAAATATCCGCCTCACACAGGGTGAAATTCGAGGTCAAAGCTTTGATCACCTCTTGATGGTCGGTACCTGGGACGGGGAGGCATTTACTGTCGAAAATTCTATTTTTAAAAAGAATAATTCGCTCATTTCGATATCCGGTCGGATTTCTTCCGACACCCGAATGGACCTCACTATATCCGATGGCACCACGGTTAATTTGAGCGACTTCTCACAAACCATCGCCCCGATAATGGGAAAGCTATCAGGAACTGGAAGTGTATCCGGTTCTATTCAAGGGTACCCGGACAATCCCAACATTATGCTTTTTTTAAAGATGAACCCATTAGAAATTGGGACGGTAAAAATACAGTCTGTGGTTGGGGGAATCGGAATTATCAACGGAAAATTGACCGCATCGCGATTAACTATTTGTCCCCGTGAGGGTCAAATCGACATCGATGGATATTTTGAACTCAGCCAACTGAATTCACCCAAAAATCCGCCACTAAATTACGCCGTCAGCTTAACCGTAACACCGATGAGACTCGAATTTTTAGTGGATTTAATCGAAGGGATCCGTTTTGAATGGATGAGTCGAGTGGGCAATACGCCCCCGGCGACTGAACTCCAAATTTCTGCCGCTAATATTACGAGCGATTCACCCAAAAACACCAAGCGCATACTGGTCGATGACTCGTTTAACCAGGCCGTACCGATTCTATATTCGCTAGGGAGTAAGCATTCAATCAAAACCCTTCAGATCGTCGACGAGTTAATCGCGGCGAACACCATCACTCATGATCTCGGCATTTCCGACAGTGTAAGCGGACTGTTTTCCGCCAAAATTGACGCCCGATCACGGCCGAATTTACCGCCCGAAATTTCGGCCGACATCCATTGCGAAGATGCAACTATTTCATTTTTACATGGAAAAGAAATAAGCGTAGGGATTAGTTCGAAAGCCAATGAACTTACCTACACCTTTCGAGTTCGAGACGGCGACATGGGCGGCTCAAGCTTTGATTTACTACAAAGTACTGGCACTTACGATACCAATGGATACTTGTCGATCGAGACGACCGACATCATGACACAACGGAACAAAAGCCACTCTATATTGTCCGGGAAATTCCCGATTTCCGCATACTGGAATCCCGATCATGTCGGCCACCCAATGAATTTGCTTTTTACCTGGAAAGGCGATGACGTCAATATGTTGTCCCTGGTAATCCCCCATATTAAACAGATTAAAAATGAGGGCACAATCGCCCTTCGAATGGAGGGGCCACTTGATACGCCCACGCTCTCTACTGAACGGGTTTCCCTGGTCAATGCGAGTATTCTACTCAATGATCAAATGAGTCCGATAACCTCACCGCTAGAAATCATCAGCGGCACGTTTGCGATAAAAAATAACAAAGCAACCATCTCGGATATCCGCTTTAAATGGCGGGGCGTAGATACCTTGCGATTAGGAAGTTCCAACCCCGATACTGATGAGATGCTGGTCAGAGGTTCCGTGACCATTGATCACTTTAGCCTCCTAAACCCCGATACAGCCATTCTGGGCATGAACCTCGCGTTCAATGATGCAACTATTGCCGTAAATTTCCCTCAAATATATCAAGGGCTTGTTGAGATCCACCAACTCACCATTAACGGGCCTTACAAAATCCCAATCTCTCGCCACGAAAAGTCGTTGCAAAAGGACATATCCGGAACCGAACGTGAAACAGGCCCATTAATCAGTGCTACCGTTCACTTTTCTGAGGGCGAACTATCGATGCCAACGATCGGAGAACGTAATATTCGTCCCAATTTCACACTGGATATTAAAGGTTTTATAAAAAAGAATATCAGTTTGGTCGGAAGTGTTATTGGCGAGAACTTGTTGGCCGGTTTTGCAAATCGATTTGATTTATCGATCGCTGAGACCATTTCACCAGTAGTTATTTCTGGGACACTCAATTCACCAAAAATACAAAACTCGATCACCGTATCAACCGGTTTCATCACCGCGATTAATCGCCAATTTGAAATATTGTCAATCGATCGACAACGAGAATATTACCGAAACAATCAATACAAAATACATAACAATACCGTTGCGTTCCAAACGGATTATTCATCGACCAAAAGTCGCCTAATTCCTCAACTAAATGTTACCGCTCTTGCAGTGATGGATCCATTGGAAGTGGCATCGTCGAACCTATCAGCCGACACAGATTTGACTAAATATACTCATGTGCTGATCACAATTGCAGGATCGGCGTATAGCTTAGACGGCTTTCAATTTGACAAATATTTATCCTCGAGCTCAGAAGCAAGTAATCGACTGGAGTTTCGGGGGAGCTATCGATTATCAAACGGTGGGGATGCCTCCGAGATCGCTAAAATTCTTGCTCCCGAATTACTCGCAAATACGGGATCCGGATCCCAAGCCAACAGCCGCATTCTCACCCAATTGGGGACCGGCGCCGTAAACTATATTTCACAGGTAGCCCTCAGAGGTGTCCAACGAAATCTAGCACAAAACATTGGACTAGATGACATTCAAATCAATTACAACCTAGGCGATGCATTATTTAAAACTGATTCCAATAAAGCCGTTGGCGTCAGTCTCGGAAAATCCTTATTTTCAAACCAGCTTTACGTAAAAGCACGTACGAATGTCAATTTAGAACGCCAGAAATCGGGTAACACCTTGCAACTTTCCGATATTGAGCTCACGTATTATTTAGAAAAAAACCTTTCGTTAAACTATGCCAACTTTATTGACTCAGTCGGTGATTCAAAAAACCGATATAACATCAAATACTCCTATGATTTTTAGGGTTTTCGTCTGTGTCTGGATCATGATGGCCATCGGAAACTATTCGGATGTATTCGCATCTAGCGAGGGAAGAATCGAGTCGATCGAAATAGTCGGAACCACGCCCTCCACAGCCGCCGAAATACCTGGTCCCGATGCTATGTCGTCAAAAGTCGGTCAAAAATTACAAGATTCCTCACTCCAGCATGATATACAAAGTCTGTATCGAACGGGGTATTTCAAACGAGTCGAAGCCCTACCCAATCGCGTTCCGGACCGTGGCTTTCAGTTACGATTTGTATGTGAAGAATATCCGACAATTAACGCGATTATTATTTCCGGAAACGTTTCAATTTCATCAAATATATTATTGGACAATTCCCCATTACGAGTGGGGGACGTATTGAATACGAGAAAAACAGCCCAGTTGATCGACCAAATCGAGTCGACCTACCGAGCTCGAGGGTTTGACCTGGCGCGAGTCGTACAAAGTATTCTGGTTACTGACCGAATCGTATTGATCTATGTCTCGGAGGGAACCATTAGTGAGATTGACATCGACGGTATTCCGACCAAATTAAAACCCGTTATATTGCGGGAGATAAAATCACACCCGGGTGGATACTTTAATACGGCGCAGCTTCGATCCGACCGTGAACGAATTCTGAAATTAGGTTACTTTTCCGATGTCGATCCGCCACGCTTAGACGAATCCTCCGAGCAAGGTCGAGTCAAAGTTATCTTTGGTACTCGTCCTCGAAAAATCAATATTCTGGATGCCGGGTTAGAATACTATGAGCAAACGGGGCAACAGCCATTAACCGGGTTTGTGAGAACCGATTTCCACCATCTACTCATACCCAGCGATGTCATTAGTCTAAAACTACAAGGCGCTTGGCACGATTCAGGGGCATATCTTCAGGGGTACGCGGCACGCTATACTCAACCCTGGTTACTTAATCAATGGCCGATATCAATATCGCTTGGCGGATGGTCAGAAGTAATCAACGAATTTTTGACAAAAGACCGCAACAATTCCAACCGACTGTCATTTTCAAATCGACGGGTCGGCGTCGACTTAGGAGTCAGATATCCCTTGTCGAATTTACTCTCACTTGGAAGCGTTGCTAAAGTTGAAGATGTCTTCCCCGACTCAACTAGCCAAATCGATCCTTACAAATTGAGATCCATCGGATGTAATTTAGAATTTACAACCGTATCGAACGTGGCAAACCCTCGGAATGGGGTCTATTCCCTGGCCTCGTATGAAATAGGGGGGAAAATAGGAGGCCTTTCCCTCGGGGGTCTCGTGTTTACCCGATGGGTCACTACCTTGGCTGGGTTTATCGAAATAGCCTCGTCTGACGTCTTAGCCACCCGAGTAGTGGCTGGCTGCTTTACACCCGAACCAACGAACGGATTCACATTCGAAAACGAAGGATTTGATCTCGGTGGATCAAATACGATCCGTGGATATAAAGAGTCATTCCCAATATTTGTCGGTAACAAAGAGCTATTAATGAATATCGAGTGGCGCCATGATTTCACCCCCACGTTTCAGGGCGTTGTATTTTGGGATACCGGACGAGCGTTTTCAACCGGATGGTCAACTAGTTTCAATGGATTCTTAAGCGGCTGGGGAGTGGGGCTGCGTGCATTTACCCCAATTGGCCCCTTGCGAATCGATTTGGCGCTTGGGGAATCATACATTATTCATTTTGGGCTCGGCCAAACGTTTTAAACGGCTTAGATAACGGGGGGCACCCAAATCGAATAAATTCGTTCCGAGGTTGCCTCTTTTCGATATGAAAAAAACAAGTCATTTCGACACGAAGTACAGTGCCCAACGTCGACTAATTGATAGTTATTCGGCCCCAACACGTCGTTGATTTGGCGAATATTTTCAGACACAAGGTCGAAATGGGTATCGGTATCCCAATCAATTTGATAACACAGGTTACAAATGCAAGGGCCGAACCAAATGTGAAAGCGGCCCGACTCGGTAATACGTCGACAAAGTTCACTCAGAACGATCTGGGTAATGTTACCTAATGTACCGCGACGACCGGCGTGAATTGCAGCTCGCCATCCCGATGAATGGGAGATAAAAATTGGCAGACAATCCGCCGTTCGCACCACTAAAACGCAATTCGAATCAGTGATTAACGCATCAACCCGACGATAATTGTGAGTTCCGGCCGTCGAATCAACTAATGCCCACTCATTGGAATGGGTTTGCTCCATAAACGCCACTGGCAATTTAGCAGTATTCGACGATTCAAGCGCGTCATGGAGTTGGCTGTACCGTGTTGTGAGTACTACACCTGAAAACGGATTCACATACTCTCCAGTCAAATGCATATCACAACGTTTCCCATGTCGCTCAAATACTCCTATTAACCCGCCAAAACGGATGAATATCTATTTCCAGGCAATTGTTGAATCCATCCTTTAAGCTCAAAAATCGTCAAAACGGAAAGTACAATAGGAACGGAGATCCCAGACACTGCAACTAAATCATCGATTGTTTTTGGCGACACCGATACCTGATCCCAAATTGCCCGTTCATGATCAGTCATCGCGGACAGATCAACCATATCTTGGGCAGCCGGTGACCGGCTGGGAGTTCGTGCCCGAGGTACTTTGGGAAGATACGCATACTCGTTTAATATATCCGCCACTTGGGTCACACACAAAGCACCCTGCCGGATTAACTGATTACACCCGGCAGACGCGACCGAATCAATGGGACCCGGCACCACAAATAATTCCCGATTCTGAGAAATAGCATGACTGGCGGTACTCAGCGCCCCGCTCTTGAGCTGTGCTTCTACGACAACGACTCCCCGAGACATTGCACTAATCAATCGATTACGTTGGGGAAAATGATACGGCTGACTTAGTGCCCCGGGGGGATACTCCGACATAATCGCACCATCCTCACAAATTCGCTCGGCAAGGCCCATATTATCGGCAGGATAAATGCGATCGATCGCCGTCCCTAAAATGGCCACTGTAGTGGCCTGTTGGGCTAACGCCGTTCGATGCACCACGGTGTCAATTCCCACAGCCAGCCCCGACACAATTCCAAAATAGGGACATAGCCCCATCGTTATTTCCGCAGCAATTCGCTGACCGTAGTCCGTCATCGCCCGGGTTCCAACTACAGACATCCAGTCTTTGGAAAAAATATCTGTGCGCCCTTTGACGTAAATTACCACCGGTGCGTCATTGAGTTCGCGCATCAATATTGGATAGTGTGGGGAATTAAGATCTAAAACCATTACCCCTAACGTATCCAGGCGATTTTGTAGCCGATCAATATTTAACGCGTCCCATCGCCGCTTGACCACAGGCTGATATTTACCCTGGATTTCATTAATCAACATACCCTTCGCGCTGGTCAATTCGGCTACCGATTCAAATACATCATAATACTGCCGTGATCGACGGGGCGAATCATAGAACAAACTATTTAATGCCAATGCAAGTTCACGCTTCAATTTGACCCACCCCCCTTATTTAATCCGTCATCGCTCTCAATGGTCTACCCTTCCAGGGCCAGCACCCGTTCTTTGACTCGCTGATCAACGGCAACAATATCCTCTATCGAGCCGGGTTCGAAATGATCAAAATCATTAACCATGTTGTCAACTATTTTATAAATATCTAAATATGATACTTTATTGGACAAAAACAGTCCAACCGCCGCTTCGTTTGCGGCATTCATCACAGCGGCTACCGTTTTTCCTGCCTGTCCACACGAGTAGGCTAACGTTAACAGGGGAAACCGTTCAGTATCTGGCGCACAAAAATGCAAGCCCGATAGCTGGGTTAGATCGAGTCGATGACTTAGTGCTGGCCATTTCCTGGGATAAGTTAACGCATATTGAATGGGCGACTTCATATCAGGCGTCCCCAATTGAGCAATGACAGTACCATCTACAACCTCAATAAAACTATGGACGATGCTTTCAGGATGAATAACCACATCTATTTTAGAAAACGGCGTATTGAATAGAAAATGCGCTTCAATCACTTCCAATCCTTTATTCATTAACGTTGAAGAATCGATCGAAATCTTGGCTCCCATTGACCATTTGGGGTGCTTTAACGCATCCTCCGGTGTAATCCGATCAAACGTGCCGGCCGGCCGGTTCAAAAAGGGCCCTCCAGATGCGGTCAGAATCAGCCGAGATACATCATTCATCGATTCATTTACACTCGCCAAACACTGTTTCAGCGCCGCGTGTTCAGAATCAACGGGAATAATGGGCACATTCCCCTCTGTCGCCGCAGCCATTATCAGTGTACCCGCCGAGACGAGTACTTCCTTACAGGCCAAAGCAATCGGGATTTTCCGACGAATGATGGCCATGGTGGCCGACAGTGCCGCTGTTCCCACCACCGCCACAACCCACATATCCACATCAACCGCATCGACAATATCCACCAAAGCATTACGGCCAGATATAACACTCGATCCAATGCGTTGCTCTAATGTCTTCGCCGCATCGGGGTTGGTCAATGCCACACATTCCGGCATAAACTGCCTAAATTGCTCCGCAACACGGTCGACCGATGAATGAGCCGCTATCGCAACAACCTTAAACTGGGACGAATATGCGGACACTACTTCGAGAGTTTGCTCCCCCACTGAACCTGTACATCCGAGAATCCCAATACGTTTCATCCGTTGAACAAATAAAACGCTAACGGAGCGATGAATAATGTACTATCAGCCCGATCGTACACTCCACCGTGGCCGGGCAACAAGGTTGACGAATCTTTCACGCCAAAATGGCGCTTGTACAGCGACTCATGTAAATCCCCAATTTGGGATACAAACGCGACCCCAATGGCGACGAGGGAGTAATATAGAAACGGCAAATGGACATCCCAGAATCGGGCCAACAACGCCATGTAAACCCATGCGACTCCCAATCCAAATAATAGTCCGATCAGGGATCCTTCGAGGGTTTTATTGGGGCTGACCTGAGACAGCTGCGTCCGACCGATCCATCGCCCACCCAGTAGTGCCATTGAATCCGATGCCCAGACAACTAATAAGCAAAACAGCAAATTAATAAGTCCATTATTTCCGGCTCTAATCAAAAAAATATACGTGAAGGTAAACAATATAAAGAAAACAATTCGAGCCGTAGCCAGGATATTTGACTGGGGGACCCAAATCCGTTTTCTGCTCAATTCGGCGAAGACTCCTCCCAAAATTGCCAGAGCCACGACGCGAACCAAAGGACTTCCCCAAAATAAAAAATGGTGATCGAAATAAGTCCCTACGATTCCCAGACTGATGAGGAAATACCCGCTCCATTCAAACGGTCGAACGCCTCGTTTTTTTAACATATAAAACATTTCGTACGCCGCTGCGATTGATATGATCCATACCCAAATCAGCAAGGCCAAGCCTCCAAAATTAACCACCACAGCCGCGATAGCCAGCAATACCAATGCGGTGATAGCCCGTTTTATCACGCCGTGACGCCTCCGAATCGCCGCTCCCGAGCCTGAAATTTTTTGATGACGTCGAAAAGGTCGGTTTCGCTAAAATCCGGCCACAATTTTTCAAGGAAGAAAAATTCAGCGTAAGCACTCTGCCACAGTAGAAAATTGCTTATTCGGGTATCTCCACCCGTTCGTATTACGATATCCGGATCCGGGATTCCCGCCGTATACAACGAATCGGACACTAACGCTTCATCTATCACCAGCGACTCTCCCGACCGAACCCGAAGAGCCAACTTCTCCATGGCGTGGACTAATTCACGACGTGAGCCATAATTAATAAGCAAATTGAATTGCATCAATGTGTTCGATGCCGTTAATTCTTCTGATTTATCAATTTGATCCCGCAACTCCTGGCTTAATCCGGACAGATCTCCAACCGCTTTCATTCGGACATTTCTCGCGTGAAGCTTGGGAGTCTCTTTTGCGAACATTTCCTTCATAAATCCCATCAAAAAACTAACTTCCTCAGGCGATCGCTTCCAGTTTTCTGTCGAAAACACATACACCGACAAAAATTTCACCCCAACATCCCCACACGCTTTGATCGTCGATCGAAGGCTTTCCGCACCTTGCCGATGTCCCATTATTCGTGGCATCAAGCGCTTTTTTGCCCATCGGCCATTCCCATCCATCACAATTGCAACATGAGCAGGAACCGACTCCGGATTGATACCCAGTGTTTTGGCGAAGGCAATTTGATCGTCGGTCGTGCCTGACATTACACCGTCATAATTTCGGCCTCTTTGTCCTTGGCAAGAGAATCCAAAATTCCGATATAATGATCTGTAGTTTTTTGAGCGTCATCCTGTTTTTTCTTCGCCTCGTCTTCACTCACAGACTTATCTTTTTCTTGAGCCTTAATCGAATCAACAAAATCACGGCGAATGTTTCGAACTGACACTTTGGCATCTTCAACCGCTTTCTTGACTTGTTTAACCAAATCCTTTCGTCGATCTTCAGTTAGTTCGGGCAGACGTAATCGGATAATGGTCCCATCGGTTTGAGGTTGCAATCCCAAATCAGATGTCATAATGGCACGCTCGACATCCTTGACGCCTCCTTTGTCAAACACATTCAACATAATGACCCGTGGCTCAGGAACACTGATGGCCGCGACTTGCTTGACTGGCACCATCGAGCCGTAATAGGACACCGTTAATCGATTTAACAACTCTGGACTGGCACGACCGGTTCGAAACCCTGCCAACGTTGCCTTAAGTGATTCTACTGATTTTTCCATACGCGACTTCAATTCCGACATATTATTTCCCTCCAATGGTTGTGCCGATTTTTTCACCGGACAAAATTTTATGAATGTTGCCTCGCTCTTTCAAACTAAATACCAAGATGGGGATTTGATTATCCATACTCAATGACAACGCCGTCGTGTCCATCACTTTCAGGCGCTTGTTTAGCACATCGATATGCGGGAGGGAGTCAAATTTCGAGGCGTCAGGATTATGGACGGGATCCTCGGTGTAAACCCCGTCGACTTTTGTGGCTTTTAAAATCGCATCCGCCCGAATTTCAGCCGCTCGTAAGGCCGCCGTTGTATCGGTCGTAAAATAGGGATTACCTGTTCCCCCCGCAAATATAACAATTCGGCCCTTCTCGAAGTGCCGTATGGCCCGTCGCAGAATAAATGGCTCCGCCACTTCGCGCATCTCAATGGCGGTCTGAACCCGAGAATCAACCCCGACTTTGGTCAAGGCATCCTGTAGGGCCAACGCGTTCATCACAGTGGCAAGCATGCCGGTGTAATCCGCTGTGACACGATCCATTCCGCGTGCCGCTCCGGCAATTCCTCGGAATATATTCCCTCCCCCAATAACAATTCCAATTTGAACACCAAGCGAATGACCGGCCTTAATCTCATTCGCGATATCGACCAAGAATTGAGGATCGATACCGTACTCACGATCGCCTTTGAAGGCTTCGCCACTCATTTTTAACAGAACGCGTTTGAAGGGGGGATTTTGTGTATTCATAATGGCGGCAGTGTATCAATTCGAGCGGGGTTTGCCAACGCGCACCCAGGGTGGGTATCATGACAAAAATGACTCACTCATTAATTGTCGTTGGTTTTTTTACCACAGTAATACATCTCACCGAATCACTCGCGTATTCCATGCGTTTAGCTGGGGTGCGAACGCGACAAATCGCCGTATCTCTCTCGTTTGTCACGAGCACATTATTAATCTCGCGCCTGTCCAATATGTTTCAGGCACCATTACTCGGCACAATGGTCGACTCCACCGTGATGATGCCTCACGCGAACGCAATCCATATTTTGGAAATGCAATTTCGATGGATAATTTTGTGCGGATTCCTCGGGTCATTTCTAGGATTTGCATTGACACCGACCATGGTCCAAGTGTTTGCAATAGGAATTACAAAATTTTCGATTTCGGGATCCGTCCCCCGATTAGCCATCAGTTTTTTTTCTCCGCGTCGACTTTTAAAATTTATCAAGATGCTTCGAGTACCGTCCGTCGCAAGTCTACACACCATTTCCGTCAAGCGGTTGCCAAAAACTCCGTTAATTCTTAATGCGATTGTGACCTCAGTGTACACAATCGGGGTGCTATGCTCGCTGTTAGCCGGCGCAATGTTGCCGGAATTTCGGTCGACAGCCAATCAGTTGTCGGGGATTGTCAACGGGATAGCAACGATACTTTTTACCTTGTTCGTTGATCCCGCCGGTGCCCGAGTAACCGACCAAGCGATCCACGGGATTCGGCCAGAAGCCGACGTTAGGTCCACTGTCTTTTTCTTGCAATTTGGGCGGTTATTTGGAACGTTAGTTTTATCTCAAGTATTGCTAATGCCGTTTACTCACTACATCCTTTGGGTCACACGAATTCTTGCCAGGTGGGCAATGTAGTGTAATGGATCACTCCGAATATCTCCGACTTGTTGACCGCCTAAACCATTATTCAACCGCCTACTACACCCTCAACCAAAGTCCGATTTCGGACGAGGAATTTGACCGACTGATTCGAGCGGTCGAATCGTTCGAATCTACACATCCGCTGCTGATTGCCCACGACTCCCCGACCCAGCGAGTCGGCGCCCCCACGCATGCTCAATTTTCAGAATTCGTTCACCCCATCCCGCTAAAATCCCTATCCAATTGCATGTCTCAAATCGAACTCCAAGCGTTTATTGACCGGATCGAAAAGATAACGGGAGTTCCCGAAATCGATTTTACGTTGGAACCCAAAATGGATGGACTTGCCATTGCTGTCCACTATAAAAATGGAGTACTGAGTATTGCCGCCACTCGGGGTAATGGAACCCAAGGGGAGATTGTCACACAAAATGTGCGAACCATTCGCAGCCTCCCCAAAACGCTGTCGAAGCCAATTACGATTGAAGTGCGCGGCGAAGTGATTATGCGTCGAAGTATTTTTGAACGCCATCGTGGGGAATATGCCAATCCCCGAAATATGGCGAGTGGATCGTTACGCCAATTGGACCCGGCAATTACAGCATCTCGACACCTTGATTTTTTTGCCTACCAAGCGATTGGGATCGATATCGACTCCCAATTTGAGAGACTGAATCACCTGAAGAGTCTGGGATTCCAAGTTCCCCCGGACCGAGACATCGGTCGAGGCATGGATTGGATTACAACCGGTATTTACCGAATGAATACGCTACGTCATGATTATGATTGGGATACGGATGGGGTGGTTGTCAAAGTTGATTCATTGGCTTACCAAAACGAGATAGGCAGCACCTCCAAAGCGCCTCGCTGGGCGATAGCATATAAATTTCCGAGTACACATGCCGTGACCACGTTAGAAGATATTACCTGGCAAGTCGGACGGACGGGGGTACTTACCCCAGTAGCGACATTGACCCCTGTGCGTGTCGGAGGGGTATTAATTCGTCGGGCGACATTACACAACGTTGAAGACATCGAGCGCAAAGGTGTATTCATTGGGGATCTTGTTTCAGTCCATCGTGCGGGAGACGTGATCCCCGAAGTCATCGCGAGCGTTAGCCGATCCGACACCAGCCTGCCGGTCGTTATTCCAACACTGTGCCCGGCATGTGGAACACCGCTAGTGAACTCGAGCACCGAAGTCGCGATCCGATGTCCCAACGACAACTGTACGGCTCAAATTGGCGCACGAATACAGCATTTCGTCAGTCGAGATGCGATGTCAGTGGATGGACTCGGCGACACGTTAATCGAGCAATTGGTCACAAATGGATTCGTGAGATCGTTTGCTGACCTGTACCGCTTATCTGCATCCGAATGGAAAGCCGTTGACCGAATGGGGGAAAAATCCGTCGAAAACATACGTAACGCTCTCGATGGTAGCAAACACAATTCATTGTCACGATTTATTTTTTCGCTGGGGATTCCGTTTGTCGGCAAGGCAACCGCCGCCCGTTTAGCACACCATTATGTCACGATCGATGCATTTTTAAGCACCAACACCAGCGATCTTCTCAGTATCGATGACATCGGAGAAAAGGTCGCCGAAGCAATCCTGCAGTACATTTACAGCCCGTTGAAACGACAATGGATTGACGATCTCCTGGCCTGTGGCGTTCAACCAACGCCCGTTCAAACAGTATCCGGGCGCTTTTCAGGAATGTCATTTTTAATCACAGGCACCCTATCAAAAGCCCGCCATGATATCGAAGCCGAGATTAAATCAGAGGGGGGAATTATCCTCACCTCCGTCTCGGCAAAATTAAACGTGTTAGTCGTCGGCGAGTCCGCCGGGAGTAAACTTGACAAGGTCCGCTCACTGAATTCAAGTGGAAAATCGAATATTCAGATCGTTGACGAGGCCGAGCTCGGCAGATTGACGGGTAGCCAAGGCGCTGCTCTGGATAGTTTGAACAGACCTAGCCCCCGCCACCCATAAACTGGATTAACTCCACCCGATCGCCGGTTGAAACGCGAGTACTATTGAAATCATCCGCCCGGAAGAGTTGTCCATTGACCTCAGCAATGAGTCCCTTTGATACAATTCCAATGGACGCCACAACAGACGATATCGTGAGATCGTCTCCGGGAAACTCCTGCAGCCGTCCATTAACGGTTAAAACTACCATTGCGACCGAGTAACCAACTACGCCCCCCCGCCGCCTAATGAAGCGGTTGCATCCGATCGATCGGCCAGAAAGTAAACCATGCGGTCCCCTCTAAATTGGCACGGGGGACAAAGCCCCATATCCGGCTATCCGCGGAGTTGGCGCGATTATCCCCCATCATAAAGAAATGATTGGGTGGGACTGTTACTGGATCTTGAAAGTCATAATCGTACTGGATATTGACCCCAGGAAAGGAGATTTCTTGACCGTTAATGTAGACAATTCCTTTACGAACCTCGATGGTCTCTCCGGGTAACGCAATCAGGCGCTTCACATAATCGCGGTCATCAACCACCGACTTAAACACGACGATGTCCCCCCGTTGGGGCTCACGAAATCTAAATACCATTCGATTTACCAATAATCGATCCCCGACCTTCAACGTCGGCACCATTGACGTCGTCGGAACTACCGATACCATTACGATAAAATGACGGATCAGCAAGGCAAAAATCAACGCAAAACTGATCGATTCAATGCCCTCGACAACCCAATATTTCAAGACACTTTGCGATTTAATCTGAGCCTTAAAGTTGATCCAGCGGGCCTTATAGTCGTGGTATTGTTTAAACATCTCATTATAGTACAGCCTGATCGGCTATATTGGCTATGGTAACGCCAGTTTGTCCCAATACAATTTACATATTACACTGGAGCCAGAGGCATGTCCGTAAACCACTACTGACGTCGCCCCTCCTTAACGAAATAGTTCAATTCGAACCCACTACCATCGGAGCGCATGTGCAATGATTTCACTGACCCAACAGATCCATCACTATCATTTTTTAATATTGCCCGTCATCGCAATTGTGGGCGTGACCGCTATCGGAATTATCGCTGATCGATCGATTACGCATCGGATTCGTCGATTCGGTCAAAAAACTAGTTGGAAAGGTAGCGATACACTGATCAAAGCACTATCCGGGGCGCCAAGTCTCCTGGGCTTACTCCTTGGATTTCGTACGGCTGTTGAATGGGCGCCAGTCACTGCATCTCAAGCGACGTTGTTAAACGAAGTGATTGTCTCAGCGACAATCGCATTTGTTACGTGGGTCACGGAGCGATCGTTAAGTGCGCTGTTAGAGGCCTACAACACGCATCAAAAATCACTTTTTGCGACGACAACCATCTTCAATAATATTATCAAAATTACTGTCTATATTCTTGGGGGACTCGCATTACTACATTCCCTTGGCATTTCCATCGCGCCAATGATTACCGCATTGGGTATTGGGGGGTTGGCCGTCGCTCTTGCACTCAAAGACACGCTTTCAAATTTGTTTTCAGGAATTCAAGTCATCGCATCTCAACAATTAAAAATGGGTGACTATATAAAATTAGGGTCGGGTGAAGAAGGCTACATTGTGGATATTACGTGGCGTAATACAACAATTCGAGCGTTGAGTAATAGTGTTATTGTAGTGCCAAATTCGACGGTGGCCTCAGCCGTAATCACAAATTTTGGCCGAACTCAAAAAGACCTATCGTTTTCAGTCCCAATCACGATTGATTTTAGCAGTGACCTTAACCATGTCGAATCCGTGGTCAAAGGCGTTATTGCCGAGATGCAGACTGAATTCACAAAAAAAATGCCGACGGTTGACCCGGTGATTCGTTACACCGGATTTACAGACTCGGGCATCACATTTAATGCCAATCTTAAAGTGTCGGAATTCGAATTCCAATTTGAGGTTCGACACGAGTTCATCAAACGATTGCACAAGGCGCTGGGAAACGAGCATATACACATTCCATTTCCAACAAGGGAAATTGTACAAAAAACCTCACTACCGACTCCTAGCACCGACGATTAGAATGATTCAGAACGGAATTACAATGGGATCCAGCCCAACTCAATCACGGGCTGATCAGACATCATTGATGCCAACATCTGAGCATTATCAAGTTCCACAACGCCAGGATTAGGCGTCACCGGAGTAATCACCAATCCTAGGATCGTAATATGTCTCTGGCGGAGGGCTTCGAGTGTAAGCGACGTGTGATTCAAGGTCCCCAATCCATTCGATGTCACCAAAATAACCGGCAAGTTCCAATCAACGACCCATTCAATTAACGTCTCAGAGCGTGTAATCGGCACGCAAATCCCGCCACTCGTTTCGGACATAACAATATGAGTCTGTTGCCAGGCGGTAAACATCTCACGACATCGAGATTTGTCTATGGGGACACCTTCAGCTTCAGCCGCTAAATGGGGTGAGGCCGCCAACCGAAATGAGTATCCTACCCGTTCACCATCAGGGAGGGCATGAGCACGGCAATGACGCGCCGCGACACGTTCGTGAATATCAACATCCGTTTCACCGTCAACAGCACCGGTCTGAATCCATTTCAACGACACTGCCGAATGTCCGTCTCGCCGAAGGGCTCCCAGCAGCGCTCCGGTTGCAACTGATTTCCCGACATCGGTTCCGGTACCCACAATCACCACATGACGATGAAAAATGATCCGCCCGAGGAGCTGAGTTAACTGCGGTAACATGAAAAATAGTGCACTTGATAGGTCGCCCATATATCGCGATGACGAGCACGATAGGCGGATTCAACATCTCGGATTAAGCGTTGAGTCCACAATGTGCCGGGCAAGCCATCGCCACGCGTCCCAGAATGACGAATATTTCTCAATAAATCGACCACGGAATCAAACCGTTGCCGAAACAGGTCTTGATCACATGTTACCGACTGGGAAGATGATTCTAACGACGAAAAAATAGCATCCCATGTCGAAAAATGCCCGGCAGCCAAGAGGACGTCTCGTCCGATGACTGTCGAAATGGCTAAGCGAAGTTCAGTAAATGTTTCAGGCCCAAAGCTACTGAAAACAACCTGTCCGCCAGGTCGCAATCGATCCAAGATTCCGGGCAGTGCTGAGGGAAGGTCATCAAACCAGTGCAAGGATGCATTTGCAACAATGAGGTCGAATGGCCCTTCGGGCAAACTTGTCTGCGCATCACCCAGCACAAAATGAACATTGGGGGCCAAGACCCGCCGAGCGGCCACCTCTATCATGGCCTCCGAAATATCAATTGCTGTCACCTGTGACTTGGGAAATGTGGCCCCCAACCAGGCCGTATGACGCCCCGTACCACATCCGATATCCAAAATAGCCAGCGGATTTTCAAGAGTCACTAATGACGCCAAACGATGGAATACCCGTGACTGCACAATCGAATAGCAATCGTAGGTCTTTGCGGCCGACGAAAACCCCTGTCGAACCACCAGCTTACCGCATGGATTCAGGCATCAGTGCATTAGTTAGAATCTGTTCCACTAGGTCGTCGAATTCAATTCCTGCACATCGCGCCTGCGCTGGCAAATCTGAAGTATCAGTCATCCCAGGGATCGTATTAATTTCTAATACAAGCGGGCCCCGAGTGGGATGAATAATCATATCCGTTCGAGAGGCTCCCCGACAGCCAATGATAGTATGTGCTCGCACGGCAATATGTTGAGCAGCTAGAGTCAAATCAGTCGACACGTTCGCGGGTAACTCAAACCGGGTTTTCCCTTCGGTGTATTTGGCGTCATAATCATAAAACCGATTGGATGGGTTTAATCCCAACAACGGTAAAGCCGTCGGCCCATCCCTGCCGTCTAAAACACTGGCGGTGATTTCGACCCCCTCAATTAATTCCTCGACAATACATAACCCATACGTACCGACCAAACGATTCGATATTTCATGATACTGTTCAGGTGTATCGGCAATCTCGATCCCTAAACTCGAGCCTTCATTTATTGGCTTAATGATCACCGGCAGGGGTAAGTTCAATGGGACGCACACATCCTTAGACAGGATGTAATATCTCGGGGTAGGAATCTGGTTAGTTTCAAGGATCCACTTCGTCAATATCTTGTTCATGCCTAACACGGATGCCGACACCGGGGAACCGGTAAATGGAATTTTCATTGACTGGAGTACCGCCTGAATTCCACCATCCTCCCCCATCGGTCCGTGAAGTGCTAAAAACGCCACATCGACGGTCCATTGACTGGGTGGCACAACGGCAGGATCAATCTCAGTGACGGCGTATCCACGTCGTCGCAAGGCCTCCGCAACATTTTTTCCCGATCGAAGACTAACCGAACGTTCCCCCGAGAAGCCACCACAAAAAACGCCAACCCGTAGTGTCATGATAGTAACTTAACCTCCATTTCTAATTGAATACCCGAGTCATTCTGAACAATCGATTGAATATCATGAAGCACCTCGATCGTTTCAAAATATGTGGCCCCACCCCGATTAACCAGAAAGTTTGCATGGGACGCGGACACCTCAACACGATTCCACACCTTGCCTTTGAGTCCAGCCGCTTCTATGCATTGTGCAGCAAAAGCACCCTCCGGATTTTTAAAAATACTGCCAAAGGTCTTGTCCTTCAAAGGCTGCTTTTGGGCCCGTTCCCGAATTCGGGCCAGCATCCTCAATTTGACGTCGTCTGGATCGGCTGGCTCCAACCGTAATTCCGCCGCACACACCATCCATTTTTGGCGTGAGAAGATACTTTTACGGTATCCAAACTGCGCGTCATCCGGAGTAATCCAGCGGACACCACCCGATTGATCGACGATCTGAATCGCTGAAATAAAGTCCGATACACTCCGCCCCCAACAGCCAAAATTCATCGCAACCATCCCCCCCAATGACGCGGGCACGCCGGCCGCAAATTCGAGGCCGGCCAAACCATGTCGAACCGCAAACTCCTGAATGCGATTCATCGTCATTCCAGCCCCCAATCGAACCGTCGAACCGTTAATTTCCTCCTGAACTGCGTCATGATTCAACCGGATCACGGTCTGAACGGATGCATCGGGATTGATTAAGCTATTCGATCCACGCCCTAAAATATGAAATGACTCCGGATCATGATCCGACATGAACGCCGCCACTTCAGCAATAGATTCAAAGTCGATGACGCGAGGGAATACCCCGTCGTTCTGAAATGTCGTGAGCTGGGATAACGGAACCTGTTCCCTAATGAGAATGATTTTCCCTTTCAACTGGATCGGATTGCGATGACTTGAGCTGAGCGACAATTTCTTTCCCTACCGTTGAAATATCGCCAGCCCCCATGGTTATTACTACATCATTACTATTTAACATCGGTATTAATTTGGCAGCAATCATACTTTTATTCGCTACAAAATACGCATTTTCGAATCCGTTAGCTCGCATTTTCTCGACAATCACTTTTCCTGAAATACCTTTTATTTTCTGCTCATTTGCGGAATATACTTCAGTAATGACAACAATCGACGCGGCGTCAAATGCCGTCGGAAATACTTCCAATAAGTCCCGTGTCCGCGTATAGCGATGGGGTTGGAAGATACATATAATACGGCGATTTAAGCTACGCTTCGCCCCATCAAGTGTTACACGAATTTCAGTCGGATGATGCCCATAGTCATCGTACACAGAAATACCATTGACCTCTCCAACAAGCTGATATCGTCGTTTAGTGCCGGTAAAATTAAATAAGCTCTTTTTGATCGTATCAATACTAATACCCTCGCTCAACGCCACACTAATAGCGGCTAACGCGTTGTATACGTTGTGCACACCATGCACTTGCAGATATACCTCGCCGACCGATTCACCATTTACCTGTAATGAAAAATGAGTACCTTCCGGTGAAAACTGAAGATCAACGGCCATCACGGGCGCCAATGTTTGTATACCAAATCGTTTAACGCGATCGAAGGGAAACGCCGCGGCAATAGTACATAATGCATCGTCATCCGCGTTCACAACCATATACCCATTGCGGTCAACGATACCCGACATGAACTGGGTAAAGTGATCCACCACGTTTTCCCACGTTTTGTAATAATCCATATGCTCGGGTTCCAAATTTGTAAATACACCAATCGACGGTGCCAAATGTAAAAAGGATCCGTCACTTTCATCCGATTCCGCCACAAAATAATCCGTTTTTCCTAATACCGCATTGGAGCCATAATCGTTGAGATCAGCGCCCACTAAAAACGTTGGCTTGACCCCGGCGAACTCCAGCACCCGGGTCACCATCGACGAGGTTGTGGTTTTCCCATGGGTACCACATACGGACACCTTGTGAGAAAATTCATTCATCAGCAATCCCAACATCTGTGCACGATGTAAGATCGGCATTTTTTCTTTGACGGCATCGGCATATTCAGGGTTGTCATGCGAAATTGCGGTCGATACCACCAGAACATCCGCCAATCGCAAATTAGATTCAGAATGGCCATAGTAAATCGTCGCCCCATAATCTTTGAGGCGTATGGTACTAATGGACTCCTTGAGATCAGAGCCCGACACTTTGTAACCCATTTCTAACAATATGCGGGCCACAGCACTCATGCCACTCCCACCGATCCCAACAAAATGTATTCGCTTATTTTTACTTAACTGCATAGTCAAAATTTAACACAACTCCGATCATTTCCTGAGATTCATTTACTAACTGTTCACTAAACGCCGTATGGATATACTGGATTGCCCCCACGCCTAACCGTAATTCAGTGCCGATTGAATATCGATTCACATCACCAGCCGCAATTGACCCACAAATACTAAATTCCGTGGCCAACGGTATTGCGACCGATGACAGAACAGTTTGAGGAGATACCGACACGGTGATATCACACCAATTCGGACGATATTCCAGCCCGATAAATGGCGACCCAACGGTGGATTCACTGACACGACTACTCCAGACCAAGGATGTCTGAATCGGTCGCCGCCAATACGTATTCATCCAGGCATCGGGGGCCCACTGATACCGAATTCCGAATCCCGCGGCCACCTGAGTCGCGGATGCCGTCGCAATTGATTTTTGGACCAGATCCGCATTCAGTCCAATATCGATTCCATCGACGGGCGAAAACGCTATACAAACGGATCCTTGCTGAATGGTATCCGAAAATAACCCTGCTTCTTCGACACGCGTGGTTGAACTATTTCGCTGGGTACGTGTTAACGTATCATTTCCAAATCGATAATACCCGATACTAACGGCCACATCATCTATTTTGCCGACAACGCCCCCCGACAGCTGCTGGTAATCGAGGCCGTCTTGAGATCCATCGATCCGAATCGACAGATCCCGTTTGGCCAATCGAAGTTGGGTCGGATTTTGAAACATCCCAGAAAATACTCCCGTATCCCAAGTATCTGGATATACACTTCCACGATCGGGCAAAAACACAGGCGTACTCGCTTGGATCGATGACGCAGTGACCATCCCAAGACACGCAATGGCCAGTAGAATTTTACAGTGATCGAATATCATCTATCTTAACCCATCCAATCGTTCCCGAATTCAACGTCACTTTCGTCCATCGATTGAACGATGTACCCATATTCAGTTGGATTCCCTCCGCAATTGGCATAATAGCGGGTGATTGCGAGCTTGGGGACACCCTCAGCATTGTGGCGCGAATTACTATTGCTCGCGGGCAAACGGAATCCCATACAAGCAACCCTGTCGGTATCGACATACCAACCCAGATCATTACGGCCAGTTTCAGACGGCGACTACCCAATTTGTCGTACATCCATGCCATCGTCGTTATCCCCAAAATCAGTGTCACAAGCAACCAAGCGACCAGCACTTCTCCGACTGAAAATAAACGCAAGGTTTCCATCAAGTCTTGTCCAATTGACGGGTAATCACCCCCGCGATTTACCTGGTGGCGAGCGGCATCTAAATTTTTTCGAATATCTGGATCTCGCGGAGACCTATGACGCGCCCGTTCCAAAAACCAAACAGCTTCCCCCAACCGATTGTCTTGTAGATACAGAGTCCCAATATTATACAGGATAATGGGGTGATCGGGATGAGTCTCGAGTTGGTGCACTTGAGTTCGAATTTCCGCCGAAATGGGGAGTTCTGCCCGAAGCCCCGACCCGCTCATTGCCGACGGGGCCGTCACCCCGACGAACAGGATAGCCATTACAGTCGCTACGATACGATTGACCGTCATAATGAGGAGTCTCCAAACGGGCGAATAACAGTTAACCATTCAATGGTCTCTTGTATTTTATGCCGAGCTTCAGGAATTGTTGGGAGTTCGGGTTGATAGACTAGGGCCTCCATGTCAGACCACCATCGGACGGTATGTGCGACCATCATATCGTTGAATCCCAGACGATGAAGAGTGTCACCCAGAGCCATGCCTGACAATCCATCCAAGGACTGACCGACAAGATCTGATAGCGCCGATCGACCCACTTTAAATAATTGGTCAACCGTATCGGCGTTAATCGATTTCTCAAGGTGTTCGATGGTGCGTATTGCCCGATCGCATGCGACGCGACGGCGGCGGGACGCTCCCCAATGGAGCTCACGCCAGCGACCAAACCCGATCAAACCTACGGCAAGGAAACATAGAACATTCCCCGCAGCCAGTACACCAATTAACCAACGCGCAACGTCCACACCTCCATCCGTGTCATTGACACGGCGTACCGGCGACGTTGGCCGACGGTTGGCACGATCCAACAGCTGGCTTCCACTGGTACCTTGCGCAACTTTAAGCATCACGGCCCGAGACTGAATGGTGACATAGGCCTGACGTTTAATTGAAAAAGCAACTAATGTCACCGGAGGGATTCGAATTTCCCCACTCACTTGAGGAATAGCGGTGACTACGATCTTTCGAACCTGGCGATTGGCGGTATCGACCGTCGCCACGCTTGTCTTGGATAACGTCACCCCATCTACTTTGGGAATCACCGCCCCCAACACTGATTCCAAATTCCCCGTACCTGAGACATAAAACTCAATTGCCACCGGACTAAATTGTGTCCCATTGAGTTGGATCGTAGGTGCGATAATTTGAAAATCACCGACCGCCCCATCGAATCCAGCTGGCGCCGGGGAAGGAAGTGGATCGACTTGGATCTCAACAGGTGTCGCAGTTTTAACAATTACATCCCCATACGGCGGATTCGGTTTATACGACAGGGACGCATTTTGGATTAATAGTTTGCCAGGTTGTGACGCGTACAAAATACGTTTGACGGCATCCGACCCATACATCACCTGCCCATTGATCAGTGTTTTTTTAGGCTTTTTATCCGGAATTTCTACGTTTGAAAAGAAGCCCTGATACGATGCTTCCCGAACAGTGGGGGGGTGTTTAAACATCGATTGCCGATAGACTCGGAGCCTGTAGATGATGGGCTGACCGACTTTGACTTTTTGGGATGACACTTCGGATCGCAATATCACCTCCGTGCCTATCAAATCGCCACTGGCGTGGGCATCTGACGAAATTTCCACAACCACGGCATTCGATTTGATTACTTTTTTACCGACGGTGACAGCCACAGGGTCTAGCCGCGCGCTTCCCTCACGCGAGGCGGTCAACGTCATTACACGTGTTTTTGTTATCTGCATGGTGCCATTCACCAATTTATAGGATGTCTCTTCTTTAGATGGTCCCACCTTAAAATAATTAAATTGTGGCAACTGCAACGGGGGCATGGCCGCTAAATCGGGCCCTGTAACGGTTAATCGATATTCCAGGGTTTCACCGACTCGGACTGACGACGGTTTTACAGCAACGGCCACTCGAATCGGGTCTGCGAACACACTGCCGCACACTACACCGATACTCATCCCAATACCGATTATTAGACGCATTATCACCAATCCTTCTCCACTCGATTCTGTTTGGGAGGGGGCGTATGTCGCCGCTGCTGTCGGGATTCTCGCTCTCGCTGATCCAAGGAGCTCAGGGTTGGGGACGGATCCGCAGGCAACGGCGGTGGCGATGGGGGCGGTGGACTATCGCTGGACCGGCTCAGGTTCTGTGCAAGCTCTAAATTTGTTTTCGATTGCTGATCATTGGGGCGAACCAGCAGGCATTTTCGATACCAATTGACCGCCGCGTCCCCATGATTCGTTTTAAAGGCTATATTACCGAGATTGTACCAAATGTCCGGAAGCTGTGACTTGGGAACACGTTTCAAAAGACCTTCATAAATTGTGCGGGCATTACTATACTGCCCATTAGAATAGTATGCATCCGCCATGCGACGTTGAATAATCGGGTTACCAGGATCATCAGCTAAAAGTTTTTCAAACACAGCAACGGCATCCTTCACTCGACCGTCGCTTTCAAGATTTGTTCCCTTTTGAAATGTCCAATACTGAGCCACGGATTCCCCATACACCATTGACGCCCCACCGAGCGACCCAGTAATCACGAAGAAAATGGCAAGTCGGACAATTATTTTAACCATAGTTTAATTCCCGTTGATGCCATGACTTCGAGCAGCAAACATATCAATCCAATCAGTGCAAATCCGATATATCGATCATGATATCGAGGCGTAAGGTAAGCGGTATAGTCGACGGTTGAACCCTTGCCCAACAACACTGTCAATCGAGGCGCGGCATTTTGTCCCGGTCTGACTCGAATATACTGACCACCAGTCAGTGCCGCAATTTCACGAAGAGGCCCTTCGTTAAGTCGTGTCAGAATGGGTCTATTGGTCGTATCGAGGCGAACAGCTGTGATCGACCCGCTGTCGTCACTTATTGGAATCTCGGCGCCATTCGATGATCCAATACCGACAGTGTGAATGATTATCCCCGCATCTTTAGCGTCACGTGCGGCGGACCGAAAATTTCCCTCAAAATTTTCGCCATCTGAAAAAATAACCACGGTTTTTCGGCCAGGAATTTTTTTGTAGGACTCGATTGCTTGGCGAATCGCAGCGGCTAAATTGGTTCCTGGAATCGGCAAATGATTGGCTTGAATTTCATCAACAAACAATTTAACGGCCGCCGAATCAATCGTTAATGGGCATTCGACCGCCGAAGTCCCCTCGAAGGTGATGAGCCCGACACGATCATTCGACAACTCGTTAATGAGGGCATTGATATCTTGTTTTGCAAACTCCAATCGCCCCCCATCAAAATCGCGGGCCATCATACTTTGGGAGGTATCTAATGCAATAAACAGGGTCTGCCCCTGCCCCTTAAGCGATTCATATTCCACCCCGTACTGCGGCCGGAGTATCGCTAATCCAAGGCAGAAAATAGCCCCAATCACTAGCCACTCGGAGCGACGTTGTTTAATAAAATCGATTCCCCAGACCACTTTGTCCCAAAGTGAGGATGAAATCCATAAATTCATGGTCGTCATTCGATGACGACGGGCGGCAATCACGCCAATAGCCAGCACCGGAATTACGATAAGAATCGGAACCCACTCCATCCGTGCCCAAATCATGGATTCACCCGCCATACGACTAACGTTAAGGCTAAATCGATGACCAAACCAACGAATGCAAGCATCAATAGAAATGGGAAAATGTCAATCGTTCGGTACGATGTATGCATTTTTGCGGGACTCTTTTCAAGCGAATCAATCGATTTATAAATCGACTCCAGCGATCGAGTATCTGTCGCTCGGAAATAACGTCCGCCAGTGGTCTTCGAAATTGATTTCAACGTTGATTCATCAATTTCCGTCATCACCAATGATCCATCCTCGTTTTTCTCGTAACTTTTATTGTTCTTTTCATCGACCACAGGGATCGGTGCCCCGCCAAGTTTCCCAATACCAATACAATACACCTTGATACCTAATCGTCGCGCAATTTCAGCCGCAGCGTCCGGCAAAATCCCGCCGGCGTTATTAACCCCATCGGTAATCAGAATCACTAGTTTTGTTTTCGCCGTACTGTGCGTCAACCGATTCACCGCAGACGCTAATCCGAGTCCCAATGCCGTATCTTGTCCAGCCTGACCAAGCTCAATTTTACTGATCAGATCCGTTAATACCGGCTGATCTAAGGTCAGCGGACACTGGGTAAGCGCGTAAGTGCCAAACACAACCATACCGATACGATCATTCGACCGTCGCAGGACAAAATCCTTGGCCACGGTCTTGGCCGCACTCAATCGATTTTCAGGGGCGAAATCTTCCGCGGCCATACTCCCCGAAACGTCCATAGCAATAACTATATCAACTCCAGGTTCGGAAAGGTCGGTGAGGGGTTGGTGCCACTGGGGTCGTAGGATCGCCATCACAATCACGCCAATGATCATCCATCGCAGCCATGGTCGAATAATCCTCCAACGACTCGAGGGACGATGGCTTAGGTCGGTAAAGGACGCCAGATCAGGAATTGGAATCGCCCGAACCCCACCGTCTTTTCTCTGGAGGCATCGCCAGAATACCCAGGCCACCGCAGGAATCAATACTAACGCCCAACTATTCGCTATGATCATTGGGCTCCGTTTCAATGGCTGGCGTTAATGCCATAATCACTGATCGAATTTTTTCCACTGCTGCGGACGGCTCAGCCGCCGAGGGTTCATATTTTGCAAATTTGGCTAAGTCACACAAGTTCAAGACCCGAATAATCCGTTCGATCCAGTGGCTATCGATCCGCTTTCCCAAGGCGACCTCTAATTCAAAAGTGGTCATTTCCGACGCTGAAATAGTGAATCGTTGCTCGAGGTACCGTCGAACAATATCCGAGAGATGGGTAAAAAATAACACGCTCGAGTAGTCGGACTGAAGCAACATATCTAACGAGTCGGTCGCACATTGTTCTGGGGTTCTAAAATCGATGACAGGCACTTCCTCTAGTTCGGGCTGATTCGATCGTCGACGAATCAGTGCCCAAATGATGCCCCCAGAGAGAGCCGCCCCAACCGCCACACCTATCGCAACAATAGCCCCAAATGGGATCGGCAATCCATCCCCCCGTTTGATTCCCTGCAACTGATTCGACGTTGCCGACAATACCGATTCCACGGTGATCACTACCTCGGGCACTACGCATGTCCCAGGGTGTCCATTGTCAACATAGTCAATGGTGCGTTCCGGTATCGTTATTGTCCCGGTGGCAAACGGGCTGACAACTGCCTTGGACGAAAATACGGTCACATCGCCAACTGAGTTCCTGGATTTGGCGAAGGACACAACCACCCAGGGCGTTTTGAACGCTGAATCAGAGATCTTTTTAATTGTGACCGACGAATTGTACGTCACACGTAGCTCATAGGTCAGCTGATCGCCGATGGTCGCCGTTGTTCGGCTTATAATCTGTCCAGCTGAAATTGGGGGATTCACTGGCGATGCCATGACATGAACAGCGGCCACGATACTTACGAGTACAGCGAGGGCATTCCGAGCGTTCAAAATCGTCCCCTCGCTGTAAAAAAGCGCACCAACGAATCGACGTAGGACTTTCCAACTTCGACATTAATCGGAATTAAATTGTATTTTTGAAATAACTTAGTGAGCTGGATATGGCGGGCATTTCGCCGAGAAATTATTTCATTACGTACTGTTGAATCACTGGTATTTATTATTACCGTCTGGCCAGTTTCTGGATCGACGCCCTGTATCAATCCGGATTCGGGAATCCGAGCTTCGCCCGGGTCTTGAACCACAATCGGGACGACATCGTATTGCGCCGACGCCAATGCCAGTGCGTTCTCGTACCCCGAATCAATAAAATCGGAAATCAAAAACACAATCGCGGAACGCCGTTGAAACCGCAGTAAATACCGTAAAACAGTATCAATGGAGGTGCGACGTGATCGGGGTTCAATCGCAAGTACGTCCCGGACCAACCGCAGGACATGGCTTCGCCCTTTTTTCACAGGAATAAGCGCTTCAATTTCATCAGTAAAGAGTAATGCCCCCACCCGATCGTTATTCGATAATGCTGACAGACCAAGTATTGCTGTTAGCTCGGCAATTACCTCTCGCTTTGTAAACGTTGTGCTTCCAAACTGGCCAGACCCACTTAAATCCGCGAGGATAACAACGGTCAATTCCCGCTCTTCGTTAAAAAGCTTAATATGAGGTTTCCCCGCTTTAGCCGTTACATTCCAATCGATTTGGCGGACATCGTCACCGATTGCATATTCGCGAACTTCCGCAAAATTAAGCCCTTGGCCCTTGAATGCAGAATGATACTCACCAGCCACCATCGAGTTAACGACGCGGCTAGCCCGAATCTCAATACGCCGGATAGCGGCTACTATCTCCGATGGAATCATTGTGCCAACGAACTAAGGAACCCTAACCTCGGCAAAAATTCGATCAATAATCATCTCAGACGTCACTCCTTCAGCGTCGGCTTCAAATGAGGGAATTACTCGGTGACGGAGCACATCTTTTGCAACCGCCTTAATATCCTCCGGCGTTACATACCCCCTTCGTTTGATAAACGCATGGGCGCGCGCAGCCATAATCATCGACAACGAGGCCCTCGGGGATGCTCCGTAGTGAATCAGTGATGCCAGTGATTCTAAATTATACGATTGCGGCGTCCGAGTCGCAGAGATAATATCAAGCACGTAGTCTTTAATTTTATCATCCACATAGATTTTCGATACGACTTGACGCGCCCGGAGTATATCCTCGGCGCCTGCGACAGGCTGGACTGTAGGCAATGTCCCCGAGGTCATTCGATCAATAATGAGTCGTTCGTCGGCTTTACTGGGATAGGTCACCTTTAATTTCATTAGAAACCGATCCACTTGGGCCTCCGGAAGCGTGTAGGTCCCTTCTTGGTCCACTGGATTCTGGGTCGCCAGCACAAGAAACGGCTCCGCCAGAGAGTACGTTGTGTCCCCAATGGTGACTTGCCGTTCCTGCATCGCCTCCAGTAGCGCCGACTGGACTTTAGCCGGGGCTCGATTTATTTCATCCGCAAGCACTAAATTAGCAAAAATAGGGCCTAACTTGGGTACAAATTTACCAGAAGCTTGATCAAATATAAGGGTCCCTATTACATCAGCTGGCAAAAGATCTGGAGTAAATTGAATCCTTTTAAACTCTACCGAAAAGACCTGGGAAAGTGTCTTAATAGCTAATGTTTTCGCCAACCCAGGAACCCCTTCTAACAACAAATGCCCACCGGATATCACACCGATCAGCAGGCGCTCCATAACGTACGATTGGCCGACGATGACCTGTGAAGCTTCGTTTAGTACACGATCCACAAACTGGGATTCGGTCTCCACTAACTGGTTGATCTTTGTTAATACCTCACTCATAGTACCCGCCTATAATAACGATGCGGTGTCCGCATCAGCCGCATCATCCACTTCGGTCACCGCGATGACTTCGTCACTGTTATCTAACTTAATAATTTTGACGCCTTGGGAATCTCGTTTTTGAACTGAAATACTGGCTATTTTCTGACGACATAACGTGCCATCCTTGGTGACAAGCATCACTTCATTGTCGCGTTGAGCGATAATGGCATCAGTAACATAATCACCCTTAACAGTTTTCCTAAATCGAAGGCATCGAACACCGATTCCACCGCGACCTTGGCCACGAAACTCGCCCACTTTGATATTTTTTCCGTATCCCATTCGGGTCACAATCAGTAGATGGAGATTCATTTCCTCATGATCGATAACATCCATGGACACCAGTCGATCATCAGGCTTAATTTTAATACCCCGAACCCCTCGAGTGGCACGGGCCATCGGACGGATTTGTTCCTCATCAAACCGAATGACCATTCCGTTGTGAGTCACTAACACCACATCTTTAGCACCATTGGTTCGTTTTACCCAATTTAATTTGTCCCCCTCATCTAAATTAATTGCAATAATGGGTCGATTTTTAAAATGAATAAACTCGCGTAACGCCGATTTCTTAACCGTCCCATTACCCGTCGCCATGAGCAAGTATTCATCGGTCTCAAAGCTATCGACCGGAATGGTTGCGGTAATGACCTCATCCGACTCTAAATTCAGGAAATGCGCAATCGAAACACCCTTGGATTGCTTCGACGCTTCGGGTACCTGGTACGCTTTGATTTTGAATGCACGGCCCGTATTCGAGAAACATAGTAAATAATCATGGGTACTCGTGACATAGATGTTATCGATACTATCCTCATCGCGCGTCGTCATGCTGTTCACTCCACGGCCACCGCGAAGCTGACTACGAAACATCGACACCGGCATGCGCTTAACGAATCCTTTTTTCGAAAATAATACCGCCACTTTTTCTTCGGGAATCAGATCCTCTAAATCCATATCCCCAACAGACTCCCCAATGACGGTGCGTCGTGCGTCGCCAAATTTTTCTTTTATTTCAATATGCTCGTGCTTGATAATCTGATAGACCCGACTCTCGCTGCCTAAAATATCTTTAAGGTCGGCAATTTTGACCAAAATATCGGTATACTCTGATTCGATTTTTTCGCGCTCGAGCCCAGTTAATCGCTGAAGACGCATATCCAAAATGGCGATCGCTTGAATCTCGGTTAATCCAAATTGAGCAATCAATCCCGCCCGGGCTTCTTCACCATTCGCCGAACCACGAATGAGTGCAATAACCGCATCAAGATTTTGGAGAGCGATTCGAAACCCTTCCAATAGGTGCAATCGCTCCTGAGCCTTGCGCAGATCGAACTGGGTACGACGAACGACAACTTCTTTCCGATGCGCCACGTAGTGGGTCAGAATTTCTTTCAAAGTCAACGTTCGTGGAATGCCATTAACTAAGGCTACCATATTGATCCCAAAGCTATTTTGAAGCGCGGTGTGTTTGTACAGTTGATTAAGCACCACCTCCGGAGAGGCATCACGTTTCAATTCGATATAGATTCGCATGCCTTTTCGGTCAGATTCATCACGCAAATCTGAAATATCGGGAATCTTTTTTTCCTGGACTAACTCAGCAATTTTTATGATCAAATTCGCCTTGTTAATTTGATACGGAATTTCGTGAACGATAATGGCCGTTTTACCTTTTTTCTTCGATTCCTCGATGGTGGTTCGACTTCGAATCAACACGGAGCCACGTCCAGTCGCATAGGCTTGAGCAATCCCGTCGGTGCCACAAATAATGGCGCCTGTTGGGAAATCGGGCCCCTTGATATGGGTCATTAACTCAGGCAGTTCAATTAACGGATTGTCAATTAATGCACAAATCCCTTCCACAAGCTCATTGAGGTTATGGGGCGGAATGTTAGTCGCCATACCCACGGCAATCCCAGCCGTTCCATTGAGCAATAGCGTAGGAATCCGAGACGGAAGCACGCGAGGCTCTTCCAACGATTCATCGAAATTCGGTGCAAAATCGACTGTTTCTTTATCGATATCTTCAAGCAGGGTCATGCTTATTCGAGACATTCGAGCTTCGGTATAACGCATTGCCGCCGCGTTGTCCCCGTCAATCGATCCGTAATTTCCTTGGCCATCAATCAATGGATAGCGCACCGAAAAATCTTGTGCCAAACGCACCAAGGCATCGTATACAGCACTGTCACCGTGGGGATGATATCGACCGAGAACATCGCCAACGATACGCGCACACTTTTTGTATGGACGTCCGGCGGTGTATCCGCTGTCGTACATTGAGTACAAAATTCGGCGATGAACAGGCTTCAATCCATCCCGAACATCCGGCAACGCGCGGCCAACGATTACAGACATTGCATACTCAAGATACGAGCTCTTCATTTCATCGTTAATATTTATTAACGCGACGTTGCCGGAGTTACTCGGAGATACCTCCGCTTCAGGGGTCAATTCTGCTTCACCAAATAATGAAGGGGTTTGTTCATCGCTCATGTCGATTATTCTCCTTAAATATCAATCCAACGCACAGTCTTGGCGTACCGTTCAATAAATTCTTTTCTAGGGTCAACTTTGCTTCCCATTAATATCGAGAAAATCTCATCGGCGGCTTCACCATCTTCTAAGGTCACCTGCAGCAAGGTACGAGTACTTGGATCCATCGTCGTTTCCCACAGTTGATCCGGATTCATTTCACCCAAGCCTTTGTATCGCTGAATCGTCACATTATCGCGATTAATTTCAGCTAACACTTCCTCGAGCTGTTTATCGTTGTACGCATAGCGTTTTGTACTGCCTTTTTTAACCAGATATAACGGAGGCTGAGCAATATATAATGCTCCGGCTTCGATCAATTCGCGTGCATGACGGAAGAAAAAGGTGAGTAATAAGGTTCGAATGTGAGCCCCATCCACGTCGGCGTCGGTCATAATAATAATTTTGTGATAACGGAGCTTTGCCAATACGAGAGCGGGATCCTGAGGATCGGCAGATGCCACGTCGTCCGCGTCCAAATCATAAGTCGTTTCACGAAGTCCTGAGACGGCTTCGGGACCAATCGCGGTAATCAAATTACGAATTTCTTCGTTAGCCAGAATCTTATCGAGACGTGCTTTTTCGACATTCAACACCTTTCCTCGCAACGGTAAAATCGCCTGATAGTTTCGGTCGCGGCCCTGCTTCGCAGAACCACCGGCAGAATCTCCTTCGACCAAGAACATTTCACAATTGGCCGGATCACGATCTGAACAATCCGCCAGCTTTCCGGGCAACGTCGTGCTTTCCAATGTACTTTTACGACGTGCTAATTCTTGCGCTTTCCGCGTTGCTTCACGCACTCGCTGAGCAATTAACGCTTTATTGATAATGGCTTTTGCGACTTTTGGATTGGTTTCTACAAAATTAGAGAGCCCTTCGTCCACCATCGAATCAACAATACCTTTGACCTCAGAGTTTCCTAACTTGGTCTTGGTTTGTCCTTCAAACTGAGGATTCCGCAATTTAACACTGATGACTGAGGACAATCCTTCGCGCAAATCGTTCCCCGTTAGAAGATCACTTTTATCCTTGATCAACTCATATTTCCGAGCAAAATTATTCATGACTCGGGTTAAAGCGGTTCGGAAACCGGCGACGTGGGTCCCACCTTCTTTAGTTCGAATATTATTCGCAAACGACACCACTTGTTCATCGTAATAATCATTCACGTATTGGATGGCAATTTCGACTTCGTATGTATCCCGTTCATTTTTAAGATATATCGGCGGGGTAAACAATGCTTCTTTATTTTCGTTCATGTGTTCGACATATGAAATGATCCCACCATCGAATCGGTACGTGGCGTCGATCAGAGCCTCATCATCACGAAGATCACGAAATCGAATCGAGACCCCTTTGTTTAAAAATGCCAATTCACGCAGCCGGTGATCAATCACGTCGGCCGAAAAATCAACCTCATCAAAAATCGTCGCATCGGGCTTGAATGACACGATCGTACCGCGGAGACCCGTATCGTCAGACCGAGTCTCCCCTATAAGATTTTTTGGCACGCCCCGATAATAGGTCTGGACATAATATTTACCGTCCCGACGGACTTCGACTTTCAGCCAATCCGCTAGCGCATTAACAACGGATACTCCCACCCCGTGCAATCCCCCTGAAATCTTATATCCTTTACCTTCGAATTTCCCTCCCGCGTGAAGGGTAGTCATCACCACCTCAACCGCTGGAATACCTTTCTCTTTATGAATATCAATCGGAATACCCCGGCCGTTGTCGGTCACGGTTACGATATTGTCTTTATCGATGATGACGTCAACATGATCGCAATAGCCGGCCATTGCCTCGTCAATCGCGTTATCCACAACCTCAAAAATCAAATGATTCAAACCGGCCTTACTTGTGGATCCAATGTACATCCCTGGGCGCTTTCGAACCGCCTCTAAACCTTCGAGTACTTTAATATCATCAGCTACGTAATTTTGGGTCATTCTTCAAACTCCTCGATTGCGGTCTTTCACTTTGAACCATCGCTTCAATTTCAATATTACTTTGGGGCCCCACACCCGCAAGAAGCGGATATCAAAAGTGGATCAGTGTAGCACAGACGTGGAGTTATTGGCTAATGCCATCGATTTAGATATACCCCCCCACATGCAAAATGAGATATGCTATACCTGAATGAAATTTCAAGCCATCTGGACAGCCGCGACATCCATCTTAACTCTCGGTTCATTTATTCCGTACTACCGATCGATTATCGCAGGCACCACCATTCCCCATGTGTTTTCGTGGACAATTTGGTCGATTACGACCATTTTGGCCGCCGCCGCCCAGTGGGCGGGAGGCGCCGGTCCCGGAGCTTACCCCACCCTTTTCGCCGGCATTCTGACTATCGGCGTAGGAATATGCGCGTTATTTCAGCGGAACAACGTCCCCGTTGCATCCAGTGACGTGTGGGCATTTCTTGGGGCATTGTCGGCCATCCCAATCTGGGGACTGACCCAAAACCCATTGTGGGCAAGCCTGTCGTTGTCGGTGGCCGATGCCATCGCCTTCTGGCCGACCATCCATAAATGCTGGTCAGCCCCCCACTCAGAACCGGTGAGTATGTACCTAATTTTATTTTGTCGAAATGGGGCATCGTTCTTTTCGCTCAGTGAGCGCAACCTTACGACCGTACTATTTCCAGCTACGATGAACCTCATGATTGTCGTGTTGTTGGTCGTGATCGAATGGCGAGGGCGAGCAGCAACCGTGAAAAGTTAAGGGAAAATCGTCCGAATGTGATACCGTTTGGCTTTCGCATACAATGTGCTGCGCGATATTCCCAATGCTTTGGCAACCGCGGCAACATTACCGTTTTTGAGTGTCAGTGCGGATTCGATCGCCTGTTTTTCCATCGTCGCCAACGTTAGGATTTGATTTGGTTCGGACACCGGCGCATGGAGGGCATGGGGCGAATTGGCATAACTCGCCGGGCTCATGGTCAAAATTTCAGAGGTTACCGGTCGACCTTGGGCCAATAAACACGCACGCTTCATGAGATTTTCAAGCTCCCGAACATTACCCGGCCATAAATGGTCACGCATCCATCGCTCGGCATCCAGTGTAAATCCGCCAAATGGGACTAAAAATTCACGTGACGCTCGGGCAATACACGTGTGGGCCAGAACAAGTATATCATCGCCGCGTACACGCAACGGTGGAATTGTGATGGGATAAACATTTAATCGATAGAACAGATCCTCCCTAAACCGGCCCTCAGCCACCTCCGATTCGAGATTCCGATGTGTAGCCGCAACGATTCGAACATCTACTTTTACTGGCTGGTTAGACCCAATTTTCTGGACTTCATTATTTTGCAAAATCCTCAATAATTTAACCTGAGCATCCAATGGGAGATCGCCGATTTCATCCAAAAATAATGTGCCCGTGTCAGCCTGCTCAAATCGCCCCATGCGAGCAACGTCGGCCCCAGTAAATGCTCCCTTTTCGTATCCAAACAATTCCGCCTCGACCAAATCCCGAGGAATTGCGCCGCAATTAACTACGACAAACGGTCCATCAGATCGGCGACTTTGATGGTGAATGATTTGTGCCACCCGTTCCTTCCCGACCCCGGTCTCACCGCACAGGAGTACCGGCACAGTGGTATCCACTATCAGCTGCGTGGCCTTCAATACCGATTGCATCGGCGCACTGTTGGCTACCCAATCACCATCCTGGGCATTCTGTTGCAAATAGCTGATATGAGCTGATTGGCGCTGGATTAGCTGGGATTGCTCTTGAGAATACATTTCAAATGTCAGCATTCCCAGTATGTCGAGTATTCGATTGACCCGATCAAACGTTGAGTCCCCCTCGCCACCGGATCCCTCCCATGACGAGACCGCCGATTTCAGTGATAGCAATAGCTTGGCGGTGTCTCGAAGCGGAATACTCTGCTGTGACTGATGGGTCAAAATACTATGCCACAGTTTTAATATTGGCTGCATTGCCTGGGTATCAACTACGGGCAAATCGCTTGATGCCGCCAACTGAGAAATGGATGTAAATAAAAACTGCCCTTCCTCTCGGATCACATCGAGCGACAACGATGTCGCATCAGCTACTTCAGGATGCGCATTCATGTGGGACGCCCATAATGTCTCCAGTCGATCATTAAGATTCGAGCTGTAAATCTCAGTCATGAGGTTGACGCAACTCCCAAATCTTAATCATTAATAACACTGAATACACTAAGTTGAGGCATGCCAAAATGGTACCCCTCTCCCCATCTTTACGTCCTTTAAAGTGAAACAGCGTCTGAGTAAACATCCCAATTGACCGCGACAAAATGGCTATCGCACTGGTTTTAAAGGCTGGGTCGCTGGCCCGATCAGCCGCTTCAATGCTGGTGTAATGATTAATTTTCGCCATATAACTCGATAGATCCCGGCAGGTATGGTGAATGATATGGACGTCATGGTCCGAATCTAATCGACCGACGATGCCGTCAACCTCAATCGATTCGTGAACCCGCTGCGCCGCCATATGCGCCATCGCGACACGGGCGAGTCGAAGCGGGGCATCGTCCCCCCATCCGGAATATTTTACCCAACTCCCCAGAAGCATATTGCGTCGGGGAATCCGAAGCCCCGTCCAATCCGGAGGGCAGTCATTCTCAAGCCACCGGGCTACTGCGGGACTCAGTCGCTCGTCGGCATCCAAAAACAGGACCCACTCCGTCATCACCTGAGTTAATGCAAACGCGCGAATGTCCCGAAAATTGGTAAATTGACGATGGATCACCGTCGCCCCCATCTGCTCACTTAATACGGGCGTAGAATCAGTCGAGCCGGTGTCGATGACGTATCGATTTGGGAACGCCGCGCACGAGACCAAGCAGTCACCAATTTGATCCGCTTCGTTTTTAGCAATCACCACCACGCTTATATCCGATAATTGAGGCATAGGTCACCGATTATAAAATGCAATCACAGATTCAATAAACCGTTCGGTAGAAAACCACCGTTGAAATCGTCGAAACCCAGCCGCGCCCAACTGATAGCGGCGATCGGGATTCAGGACCAACTGACGGATGGCATCGGCGATCGGATGGACGGTTTTACACGGGACAAGTATTCCCGTCTCACCGTCCACCACCGTTTCTAAAAACCCTCCCGTCGCCGTTGCAATTACCGGTTTCTCGCACGCCATCGCTTCAATCGCTACAAGCCCAAATGGTTCATAATCGGATGGACACACCACGATATCCAGGTGGCGAACGATTCGAAAAGGATGAGACTGATATCCCGTAAATGTAACCCGATCGGTCAGCTGATACCGCCGACACAGTTCACGAAGCTCGGATTCAAGACCCGCATAATCACCGTGAAAGGCACCCATAATGATAAGATGAATATTAAGATCCGAAAGCTCGCCCAACGCTTGAAGCAGATAACGGTGTCCTTTCCAATTATCAATCCGCCCGGTAATCCCCAGAATGATTGTATCGTCACTGATTCCCCAGGCTCCCAAAACAGATTTACGATCAGCGTCCGAATCGATAGGTACCGCTGTTCCGTTATGAATCACCTCAATCGCGTTGGAATTCATCCCATGAGCCACCAAAGTCGTTTTAATGGCCTCCGAGACAGCGATCACTCGATTGCGTGGAAAGGTAGCGTTGATCAATCGAATATCGCCTAAGCGATGGTCAAAATCGGCCCAATGCACCACCGATCGGATTCGAAACATAGCCCCTAAAATAACGGGAACATACATACAAAAAATTGAGTTCGAATGAATAATATCGGGTTTAAAACGACGGACTTTAAACCATAATCGTATTGCATTAACCATCACTCGAACAATTTGCCCAGATTTTAGCTCGGTCGCCGAATACACTATCGTGGGTACCCCCAACACGGACAGTTCATCGATCAACCGTCCATTGGGAGGCAAAATCACCATTGATTTGATCCCGCGAACGTTTAATTCTCGAATCATGGTCATCAGATTTCGTTCGGCCCCACCAAAATCAGCCGTTGGACTCACCCAGAGTACGCGGGAAACTGGACGGAAACTCATCGCACTAGATTAGCAGTCGGGACATCCGGAAAAATATTAAGATGGTCAATGGTTGCCAAGGCTATTTTGCGCCATATCGGTATTGCAACGGTCGCACCGTAAATACTTTTAGACGGCGAATCAACAATAACGAGCATCAACACCTCTGGCTTATCCGCCGGAAAAAAACCGATGAATGATGCAATGTATCGGCCGGGTTCATACCCGAAGCCCCCCTGCCTCACCTTTTGGGCGGTACCCGTTTTTCCGCCGATACTATACCCCGGAATTTTTGCGCCGACCGCGGTACCTGTTCCAACCGTATCTTTGAGTACAGCCACTACCTCTTTCGCTGTTGCAGCACTAATAATTTGGCCCTCGGAAGTAATCGGAACCGCATCAACTGACAAATCTTTTTTTCGGGTAAACTTCCATACAATCCGTGGTTTTACCTTTTCGCCATGGTTCACAATTGGCTGCACGGCTGCAATCATTTGAATTGGTGTAACAGCGACCCCTTGGCCAAATGAAATCATCGCGATATCCGGTTCGGTCCATCGCTTCACATCATTCAATATCCCCCGTGACTCCGCAGGAAGTTCGATCCCTGTTCGCTTTCCGAATCCGAATTTCGTAATGTAATCAAAAAACTTTTTTTGACCCAATTTGAGGGCCAGCAACGACGTTCCGACGTTCAATGATTTTTCCACAATTTCGCCAACGGTTCGACTATCCGTTTCTCCAGCCTCACGACCATGCGCCTCACGAATAGTCCGTCCGCCAATGGTCAAGGTCGCTGGAACCGATAGCACGCTTCGAGTCGTCACAATATTTTCTTCCAAAACACCAGCCAATACGACAAGCTTGAATACGGAGCCAGGCTCATAAACATCCGTGACGTTACTATTTTTTCGAATCGCATCCGAACTATCTCGCCAATTATTTGAGTCAAATCCCGGATAATCGGCCAATGCCAAAATATCGCCCGTCCGGGGATCCATAATAATGACCTGCCCCCCTTCAGCGCCATTTTCGATCACGCCCTCGCGCAAATATTTCTGCGCAATATACTGCAAATAGCTATCGATTGTGGTGGTAATATTGGCCCCTTCAAATGGGTCACGCGTTTCCTTTTTTCCGCTAACCAACCGATATCCTCTCGGATCCCCTTCGAGGGTGATTTTCCCGGGATTTCCTTTAAGTATCTGATCAAATTTATACTCGATTCCTCCCAACCCTTGATTATCAATCCCAACGAACCCCAGCACATGCGCCGACAAATCTTGTTGGGGATATACTCGAATATCTTCTTGAACAAAATTGAGCCCCTGGATATTCAATGTGGCGAGCCTCTGATACATCCCATCATCTAATTTTCGTTTGATCCAAACAAATGCACCGTTATTATTGATTAAATAAAATACGCGGTCTTCCGTCTGCCCAGTGATGGCGGACACAGTACGTGCAAATTGTCGTTTATTCTCGATTTGGGTGGGAATGGCATACGCGGAATGAACCGGGGTTGAAAACGCGAGGGGCACTCCATTCCGATCGTAGATTTCGCCTCGATTGGGAAAAATCGTAAACACCTTGGACACCTGACTTCGTGATTTTTTGATATAAAAATCATACTCAATAACCTGCATGATAAATAGCCGAGCAATTAATACGGTAACAAACCCCCATAACAGGAGTTGCAAGACTCTAAGGCGTGGGCTGATCGAAAACATTGGGTTTATCTTTTTCTTTGATGTACATCAATTTTTCGGGAGGGCTCATTCCGAGTTCCGAGGTGGCTTTTTCATCGACCACTTCAACACGGGTCGCACGTAATAAGTGGAGTTTTAACAACTGATTTTCGTCACGTACGTTTTTTATTTGAATCTGAAGTTTTTGAACCGCTTCGTTAATTGGAATCGACTGAATGTTAATCGCTAATCCCAGCACAGCAATGATCGCAATAAGTGTGTAGGCAGATATATAAAACGTTAATCGGGCCTTCGGCATGCTCATTGGTTTAGTGTATCAAAATATGGCTTAAGTGCGGCAATAAAATAAAGAGATCCAGTAATCAGAAGCTCGTTGCCAAATGACGGCATCCGTGTGACGTCGTTCCAGAGGTTAACCGTGCCCTTCCAGATCGATTGAAAATAATTAATCGAATGCCATCGATCCGGATCCGGGCAAAAAATAGTTAAGCACGATACCGTTTGCGGCAACTGCCGAACACAATCCGCCGCCGATTTGGTCGTTAACATTCCCAACCACACCGTGTCTGGCGTAATCGCCTCATTTTTCAACGCAATAAACCCATGAATATTATGGGCACCATCGACCGTAATCAATTGACGTCCCAACCGCCACTGATTAAATCGACCCCAAATTTGGGCCCCTGCCATACCCGACTGCGCGACGCTCGAATCATATCTTCCCCCTAAGGCCCAGCGCACCACAGAATCGGCCAAAGCGGCATTTTGTCGCTGATACTTTGCGGACATTCGATACCGGTCGGGAATGTTATTCCAGGGCTCAACCACTGTCATTACCGTATTATTCTGAGTAGCGACGGACATTAGAATCTCGGCAACCTCAGAGGTCTGCTGGGCTGTAAATACGGGGATACCGGGTTTGATAATCCCAGCCTTTTCGGAGGCAATAGCATCAATCGTCGCACCAAGAATATCACTATGATCCATTCCAATTGGCGTAATTACGGAGGCGATCGGCCGGACAACATTAGTGGCATCTAATCGCCCCCCCAGACCCGTTTCGTAAATGATAAAATCGGGGCGACTTTGGTTAAAATATAAAAATGACAGAAGGGTCAACAGCTCGAATTCCGACCATTGTTCAATTGGCATTTCGACAACAACACGATGGAAGCATTCCAAAAACATGTCCTCGGAGATCGGTTGGCCATCGATACATATTCGCTCGCGATAGCAACGAATATGGGGCGAGGTGTAGGTCCCAACGGAATACCCGTGGGCGCGCAAGGCCGCCGCAATAAACGTCGTCGTGGACCCCTTACCATTTGTCCCCGCCACATGAATGACTGGCGGAAGCGTTAGGTGCGGGTTACCCAATCGATCAAGCGGCGTTACAAACCGATCAAGAGAATAATGAACACCCCGCCGGATCGAGGCTAATTTTAGCGTCTCAATTGCGTCCGAGAAATGGCTCACGTCAAAATAGCGCCACCATCGGCTACGATGAGTTGCCCAACGATCATATCCGCAAGGCCGGATACTAGGAACCGAACAATTCCAGCTACCTCGTCAGGAGAAATTAATCGTCCCATCGGGGTCTGACGTAGGGCTTTCGCGATCGATTCATCGGCTCCCGGAACGGCCAGTAACGACTTGGTCGGCGACAACCCAGGCATCACACCATTGACCACGATTCCCTTTGGGGCCAATTCTACGGCAAGCGAGCGCGTTAAGGCTTCAACGGCACCCTTTGCGGGCCCTACCACACCATATCCCGGAAGAATGCGGCGATGCCCATAGCTTGAAATAACTACCATATGCCCCCCATGTGTCATTAATGGGGCCGAATGCAACGCGAGTAAGAGTAAGGCCTTAGCCGTTGCATCCATTGTCATATCCCAATATTTCGATTTTGACTCTAAAATTTTCCCTGGAATACCAAACGATGCATTTGAAACCAAAATATCTAATCGGTTGAATTCAGACTTAATTTGCTCGAGCATCGCGACAATCTTTTCCTCGTTAGCCATGTCTGCTCGAATCGCCACCGCCCGTCCACCCGATGCAAGAATGTCGTCGACAGTTTCAGCGGCTTCACTCATGCTGCGACGGTAATTGACCACGACGGTCGCACCATCGGCCGCCAATCGACGAGCAATCGCTCGCCCAAACCCACGAGACGCACCTGTGACAAGGGCTACTTTACCGTTTAATGGTGACATCATTATTTTTGACCTCCTTATACTCTGGATTCACGATGAGTCCTTGAAGCACAATTAACCCACTGATTGTATCACGAACAGCCACGACGAAGGGGCGATTTAAAAGAATCGCACAACTGGGCAATTTGTCGTTGTCACCGCCGCCGAGGGACGATGGTTTTCCGCGCTCGTTGACATCAAACCCAATATATTGGATCCAATCGGAGACGGCAAAACTGTCCCCGATAATTGGGAACTCTGCCCGATCCATGACTGTCGCCCTGATATCGGATCGAATTTTACGCAATCGGCTCGAACATCCAGAAAAAATCGAGAATTTCGGCATAACAACGTTTACATTTGCGTCATAGAACGGAACGGGCGGCTGTTCGACCCAATCAATGACGCTCGAATCCCACCGTCGGGGCATCACCAATACCATTTCAAAACGCCCATCGCCATACGGCAAGACGACCGCTTGAACGGTAGGGGTCTCGGCGTATTGATATTTAGCCCGATTGATCATAAATGGCGTTCGCTTTACTGAGCCGTCTGGCAACATAAAGAACCGATCGTCTGACTTTGAAGGCGAAAATCCGTTACTCCATTCACCCCGAAATAGTAGGCCATCCACGACGACCACAGAATTGGTAGACGACGTCAGCCAAGCGACATCTTTAAATGATCGATCCAGATGAGTTTGACTCCATTTTTGGAATTTAATCGGGCTATCGCGCCCACCAATTGCACCCTGAAAGGTTTCGACATCAAAATAGTCGTTCACTAGCTTCGCATATCCATCAGACACCGACTTTTGCTTTGATGCCCACACGGATACGGCGGTCTTCATGGTCACATCACTGGTGGAATCATTCAGCACCGAATGCAAAAGCGCGACCCCTCGAAGGAAATCGGATGTTCGGATTTTAGACATACCGAGGGGCGCATAAATATCCGACTTCATTCGTTGCGATCCGCCCGCACTGATCACGCCAACGGCAACTAAAGAACTGGGGGCTGAAACCATGAGGTTACGAGTCGAATATTCGACAAAACCTTGCCGACAAAACGTGCTCGCCAAGTAATTTGATTTGTCGATTAACTGGTCAATAACAGCGCCAACCACGGCATGGGGTATGAACCAGCTAGCCAAAACCAACAGTACAATCCCTTTAGACACACGCTTCATCCCCGACAAGCTACCGCTGACCGCCCCGAATAATTTCGTCGAGGGCATCTGCACCATAGGTTTCCTGAAAAAATGCAATATCAGGGATATACGGAAGGGCCTCCAAAAATGGCCGTGCATACTCAAAACCCTTGTACCTCAATGCTAATTGAAGGCGATATTTAAACCGAGGATCCGCTGTTCCCAAGGTAAAAAATATTACGGTAAATACATGCTGTTCGGTGCGAGACAGCGCCTCAATGATGGTATTAACTTCGTGCTCATCGTTCGTGTCTCTTAGTACGATTAGAAGGAAATCAAGGGCCCAAATCGACGATGGGGCGCCCATTATGAGTAGCAACGCCCGCCGAACTTTGGAATGGGGGATCGTTGGGAATATCGGCGGCAACATTTTTAAGACGTCATCGTTACATGTTGCGAGTAGTACGGCGGCCCGCATCGCCACTCGAATGGTGTCAGAGCGTATGCAGTCAATCGTGAAATTGACATCGTCATCACTCAATTCCCCAAAGCGACTTTGTCGCATGCCGATAATTTCGAGCCGGTATTCTACCGGCAAATAGGCAATATCCCCCCCATTGATCAACCCGTCGATTCGATCATACTGAGAGTGATCCAAATCGTCGGGAGATAAGTTGTTATCCAAGATACTTCGTTAGTTCAGATTCGAAGGCTCCCTGGGGCCTATAACCGACAAAACGTGTCACTTCTTCACCATTTTTGAATAAGATACAGCAGGGGATCCCACTGATTTCATAATTACTGGCCGTGGCTTGGTTTTCATCCGTATCTAATTTGACCACTTTTAACTTATCGGCAAATGCGACGGAAAGGCCGTCTATCACCGGCGCAAGCATTCGGCAGGGACCGCACCACTCGGCCCAAAAATCAACCAAGACTGGTGTCTCAGACTGAAGCACGACACTATCAAAATTAGAATCATTTACAGCTATTGTTCCCATATTAGTCTCCTTTCGTACTGAATCCTCAGTATAGCTTCGGTCATCGACGGATCCAATATTTTTTTACACGTTAAACAAAAATTCCACGACATCGCCATCCTGCATGATGTACTCTTTTCCCTCCTGCCGCACCAGGCCCTTCTCCTTCGCAGCTTTCCATCCCCCGAACTCCACAAATTCCGCGTAGCCAATAATATTGGCCCGAATAAACCCTTTTTCAAAATCGGTATGGATTACTCCGGCTGCCTTCGGTGCCGTATCGCCAACGCGAATCGTCCAGGCTCGGGTTTCTTTAACTCCGGTAGTAAGGTATGTTTGAAGTCCTAGCAAACTAAAACTCGCCCTAGACAGTAAATCTAGCCCCGATTCCTTAATCCCAAGCTCCGCTAAAAACTGATCTTTTTCGTCAGCATCCAGCTCAGCTAGCTCGGATTCTAATTTGGCACAAATAATAATACAGCCCGCATTCGTGGCCGCCGCATGCGCCTTCAACTTTTGGACGGATGGTAGCGCATCGGGATCAGCAATCGATGACTCATCGACATTGCCAACATAAACAATCGGTTTTCCTGTAAGAAACTGATACTGCCGCAACAGCACCTCATCGTCACCGTCACAATGCAGTGTTCGAACGGGGTTGTTTCTCCCCAATTCGTCGACGACTTTTCGTAGAAAATCGTATTTTTTCACTTCTTCTTTTTGATTGGTTCGGATCCGTTTTTGCTGGTTCTCTAACGCTTTTTGAGCCACTTCCAAGTCGGCAAGAATAAGTTCCAATTCAATGGTCTCAATATCTCGGATGGGATCAACACCTCCGTGGACATGAATGATGTTATCGTCATCAAAACATCGCACCACATGTGCAATTGCCGACGTTTCACGAATGTTGGCCAAAAATTTATTACCTAAACCTTCCCCCTGAGCGGCCCCTTTTACCAACCCTGCGATATCGACAAACTCAATGGTCGCATTAATAATTTTCTCGGTGCCGCTAATTTCAGCCAATTTTCCAAGCCGATAATCTGGCACGGGAACAATCCCAGAGTTAGGCTCAATCGTGCAAAACGGATAATTTTGCGCGTCGACACCGGAATTAGTGATCGCGTTAAAAAGAGTTGACTTACCGACATTCGGCAACCCAACGATACCAACTGATAATGTCATACCCTTAGTCCTGCTGCTCGTCTAATGTCTGAATATCCACTCGATCAGACTCCGATTCGGACACAGAGTCAGAGTCACGCGCCCCACCATCTGAAAATTCATCATCCTCGTCATCAATGCGTTGCGCCAACAATACATCCGTATCGGTGGCATATTCTGGAAAAAACTTTAAAAACGTGGGGAGATCAAGAAATGGTTCACCAATATTGCTAATATACGAATATCGTCGCCACACACGATCGAAAAACTTCGAAATGAGTACCGTATCATAGGACTTTAACAGATCAAGCATTTGCCCAATTTTTGTCACACGATTCAAAATTATCTGAGTTTTTAACGAGTAATCCGAATTGAGTTCGTCGATCAGCCGATCGTACAGCTCACGTACTTTCTGCCCCGAAATCAATATATCGAATTCGTGAATTCGAGACGATGCCGGCTCAAAAATTATAAAGGTCTGAAATCGATGCGCGATATCAGGCGTCAAAATGACTGGGCGATTCAGATTCATAGATCAAATATCCTCCTAAAGTAAACCGAGATGGGGGTGTTGCGACATGCGATGGCAATACAAGCACCACCCATCGTGTCAAACCTTTTTCTCAGCGTAGTGCACGTTACAACAGTCCCGAAAGTAAGAATTATAGCGCATTCGAAGCCCCAGACAACGGGTACCGTAATCGCAATTTGCCAATATAGCGAGTCTGAGTTAATTTTTCGGGTATGAAGTCAACTATTTCGATTGGGATATTAGGATTCGGCAATGTCGGGGCTGGCGTCGTCCAACTATTAAATGAAAATCGAGATTTAATCGAGCGGCGAACCTCGAAATCGATCTGTGTCAAAACGATTGTTGTTCGCGATCCGAAAAAATATCGCCACCTCGATTGTGGAAACGCCGTCCTCACCACCGATGCGATCGCAATGATTCACGACCCGGCCATCGACGTTATCGTCGAGGCCATTGGCGGCGAAAACCCCGCCTTCGAGTACATTTGCGAGGCGCTCAAGCTCGGCAAATATGTCGTGACTGCAAATAAGGAAGTCATATCAAAACATAAGAAACGATTTTTTGATTTAGCCAAAGCTCATGATTCCGATATCTATTATGAAGCGGCTGTCGGCGGTGGCATCCCATTGATTCGGACTCTGAAAGTCGGGTTGGCCGCTAATCGAATCGAAAGTCTGCATGGGATATTAAACGGCACGACCAACTATATTTTGACCAAGCTTAATGACGAAGGTAAGGAATTCGGAGATGTGGTAGCCGATGCCCAAGCAAAAGGATTCGCCGAGGCCGACCCGTCGATGGACGTTTCAGGTTTAGACACCGCCTATAAACTAAGTATATTGGCCTCCGTTGCGTTCAAGGCCGACATTCCGGTGTCAGAGATCCCGTATGAAGGAATTGAATCCATCGCGCTTCGAGATATGCAGCTGGCAGCCGAACTTGGCTACACCATCAAATTACTGGCGTCCGGCAAACAGTTGTCGAACGGGAAGCTGTCCTTTAAGGTGTGCCCAACCATGATCCCCCGTCACCACCCACTCGCGGGTGTTCGAAACGAATTTAATGCCGTATTTATCGTTGGAAATGCCGTTGGAGAATCAATGCTATCGGGTCGAGGAGCCGGCAGTTCGCCAACCGGATCAGCGATAGTATCCGATATAATCGATATTGCATTTGATTCTCATCGAACAAGTCTCCGAAATTTGGAATATGCGTTTGACAAAGTCAGTTTGGCCCATGAATCCGAGTTAAAATCACAATTTTTTGTTCGATTGCTGGCCAGTGACGCGCCAGGAACACTTGCAACTATAGCCACGATACTTGCCCACCATCAGGTGAGCATATCAAAAATCATGCAGAAACCCTGCACCAACCACGTGGCTGAAATTGTTTTTATTACCCATTCCGTGGCCGAAGACTCGATGTCCAGCGCATTAATTGGCCTTGAAACAGACTCAGTCGTGCAAGAGATCGTAACTAAATTACGGGTTGGCCTAGATGAAGGCGATCCCGTATAATCCACCCGGCGTACTTTAAGGGGAAATCGGAGCACCCGATATCCAATTGTTAAGGACTACAGATGGCTTTACGCAAAACACATGAAAAGGCACGTATTGTTCAATTCGCAGATGACGGACGTACACTTCCTGACGGCAGCAAAATAATTTACGCGGAAAACGATGAAAAAATTGTCCTCTACCACAAGCACCCGCTTGAGAGAGGCACTTCATACGTTTACGATCGAAAATCAGGTCGAATCACCGTTAATGGTAAAGAGGGCACCAATAACGACAAGAAATTAATGATTAAACTTGGAGGTTACATGCTCGACAATGTACACGACTATGAATTAGTCACCGTTTCCGTCACACAGAAAGGTCAGCCCGGATGAGCCTCGAGGTCTCAGGCATCGTCCCTCATGGCCAAGCTCACCGCATCGGAACAGCACCCACTTCAGGAAATAGGTTAGGCGCCATTAAAATCGTTCTGGACGCGCTAAACATTCGAGGCCCGGTCACGCTGACAAAAACGCCCGGTGTCCACCTCAATCAATCCATCGCCGATACGCTCCATTCCATTCAACTACTTCAACCCAATTCACTTCAATCCGAGGCAATACGCACCTTAGGATTTTCAAATTCGGTTCTTACACTGGTGACCGCCGACGAAGATAATCGTCGAAAAATTAAGGCCCGACTTGGAGAAGTCGCTCACTCGGTACTTGACCCGTCAATTGTCTCAAACCTCGAGAAAGTGTTTGGTGCACCGTTTGACGAGGTAATGGTAGATGACAATGGCGCGTTAATCGTGTTGAATGGGACAAAGGAAATTGAGAAATCACTAGTAGAGGAGTAATGGATGACTACTACCACAGAGAAAATACTGTACTGTATACACGGGATGATCAGCATCACTTGCAATTTATGCAAAGACAAAACCGAGGAAAAAATTACCGAGGAACATAACTTTGTGAAAGAAGATCGCTCCAAAAGTTTGATGTATGATTACCAAGACATCGAGTTGCCAAACGCCGAAAATATCGAAGATCTCGATTTCGATATGGACGACATGTCATCATAACTTTCTCCGATCACTCGCTGGGGGGAGAGTGGTCATTCGCTGCAGCTTGTCCCCGGCGCACTCTTTCCTGTACACTAGAGATTCTGCCGAAAATCGGGGCGTAGCGCAGCCCGGTAGCGCACCTGTTTTGGGAACAGGTGGTCGCTGGTTCGAATCCAGTCGCCCCGACCATTTATTACCGGCAAGCATACCATTCGTCCGGTTTCAACTTTGGGCAACAGGCCCGTTCGTTTTTAGGGAGTGAGACGGCAGTATGCCCCCAGCCTTTGACACAAACACACTGGCCCCACTATTCATTACCGATGGATTAGATCATCATGCGGCCGTTGGTCGCTATCGAAAACGACGGCAGTTTTTATTTCGCCACTTAGAGCATCCACTACTGATTGTTGGGCCCACATTCGGACCTGGGGGCAATTACCCATGGGCACACATTCATCGAACGATTTACCAAGATCCCTACCTGCTTTATTTATCTGGCGTAAACCAACCAAACACAGCGTTATTTCTTGATCCCTCGGAACAAAAATGTACGTTATTTGTTCCGAAAAAAAATCCAAAATTGGAATTCTGGGAAGGTCGTCAATTCGGATCCGTTGATCCAATGGCCATCGATGACACGATCGGTATTACCGGAGTCGATGAGGTCGCCGATCGTCACCAGATGGGACGCGCAATACTGTCTGCACTCGGAACCCGTGAAACACTCGGGCTTATCTGGAACACCGCCAACGGAAAACGACGAAATGATCACGCGTGGGCGGACATTCGACCCATTGTCACATCAATCAAACAGCGCCGCCCCTCACTAACCATTCAAAACATGGCATCACTGATGTGGACTCAGCGACTCGTGATGGACGACGTCGATATCACCAATCTTGAAATTGCGAATCAAAAATCTGCGTCGGCTTACCTGACATTACTCAGCTCGCTGCAGTCCTGCGAGACCGAACACGACGCCCGATGTCATCTTGAATCCAAACTACATTGGCACAGCGAATTTGGAACCAGTTTTCCGTCGATTATTGCCCAGGGTCACAATGCCGCCATCCTACATTACACAAAAAATAACGAGTGCTTAGTACCTGAATCCCTGTTACTCACCGATTTCGGGGTAAGATGGCACTCGGTACACTCCGACATCACTCGGGTCGCTCCAATTTCGGGACGCTACTCACCGCTACAACGACTACTCATTGACATCACACTGGAGGCACAGGAAGTCGTCGAAAAATGGGCGGCGCCCGGCGTGTCCATTCATGAACTGAACAGAGAATGTTGGAATATTATTCAACAGCGGCTTGACTCAGAAATTATTAAACGCGGCGGGAGCGTCCGATTGCCATACACCGGATCTCCCCACAATGTCAGCCACTTACTCGGTCACCAAGTCCATGACGGTGATCCCAGTCGAGAATACCGAACACGTCCTCTGGAAAGTGGTAACGTCATATCCAATGAGCCCGGAATTTACGGGGAGTTTGAATTAAACATTGGGGGCGTGCGATACAGAGAAACACTTGGGATCCGAATCGAAGACGATCTATTGATCACCCCTACCGGCTGCCGAAATCTGACAACCACCGTTAAAGATCCCGACCGGATTGCGGCACTGGTGACCGGCAATGCCTAAGACCCACGACTCATTTCCCCGCTTTATTGATTGGTTGGGAACCCATCATCCATACTGGAATCGGCTCGACCTCAACGGCCCACTCGATCCAGTGATGGTCAGCCCGGCAATCGTATCACTTCCACATCAATGGCTCGATGAGTTTAAACAAGGCTGCCAATATATTTATGACGCCACTCGGGGACCCCACACGGACTGCGAATCGATGTTTACAAGTTTTGACTTTCATATCACACCCGAGGGCCCTCGATTAATCGAAATTAACACTAACGCTGCCGGGGCACTGCTTGTCGATGCGCTCGAACGTTTCAATCAAATCGACTCCCCGTTACCACCGTTCATTCCAGCCATTCGTCAAATGTTTGAAACCGTATTTGCTGAGGGCCATCGAATTGCAATTGTTGATGAAGACCCCCACACTCAGAAAACTCGATTTGAGTTTAAAATGGTGGCTGGGCTATTGGAATCCTGGGGATGGAACGTTCGAATTTGCGCCCCCGACACGCTGAATTGGAACGGACAGTCTCTCACAGACTGCGCCGGGCATCGGTTCGACGGAATATATAATCGAAGCTGCGATTTTGAACTTCAATCCCCTATATCCCAGTCATTAAAAATAGCCTTCGAACAGGGTTTCAGGATATCTCCCCATCCAGATGAATATCGCCGAATCGCCGACAAACGGAAATTGGGCGAATTCGCAACGATGGATCATCGGTTGATTAAACAGTGGATTCCGCCAATAATTGAGGTTGCATCGTGCGATCGTGACTGGCTGTGGAGTCACCGAAAAGGGTTGTTTTTCAAACCAATCGGATCGTATGGATCCAAGGCGGCTTACAAGGGGGATCGCATCTCGCGCAAAACATTTGAATCGCTGTGGAGCCAGCCCATGATCGCCCAGCAATATGCGCCACCGGCCACCACCCTCGTCAATGATGTCGAATTCAAATATGACATTCGAGTCTACACATTCGCAGGCAAAATCCAACTGGTAGGTGCCCGACTATTTCAAGGGCAAGTCATGAATTTTAAAATTCAGGGCGGCGGGTTTGCGCCAATTCATTGGGTATAGTCGAGGCTAAGGTGAGTACCTTATAATCAAACGATGCTGCCACTCACCGAATTAATTCAATTAACCTATGAGGAAGACATCCCAGGGGGTGATATCACCTCGGAACTTACCGTTCCAGTCGACACCCCAGCTGACGCACGAATCATTACTAAAGCCGAGGGTGTTTTTTTTGGCACATCTGTTATCCGAGAATGCATCCGTCACGTCGACCCCACGATCCACTGCAGCCTAGACGTCGCTGACGGCGACCGGATTACCCCCAATACTCGGTTAATGACATTACACGGACGGATGCGAAGCTTATTAAAATTCGAACGCGTGGCATTAAATTTTTTACAACGTTTATGTGGCGTCGCGTCGAGTACACGTGCCTATGTGGATGCGCTTGGAAACGCCAGCATCCAGGTGTTGGATACGCGTAAAACAACGCCATTGTTACGTGAGCTTGAGAAACAAGCTATCGTAGCCGGAGGAGGGGCTAACCATCGATTTGGATTATCGGATATGGTACTGATCAAAGAAAACCATTTACTCTCGATGCAAACAGCTGGCTGCCTACATGAATTGGAATCACGGTTGATTGATTTCAAATCCCGACACCCTAACATCCCGATCGAAATCGAAATCGAAACACTATCTCAAATTGATCAACTCCCGCTTCATCACGCCGATATTGTGATGTTTGATAACTTTCCATTTGAACTCATCTCCGTGGGTGCGGAACGGCTATCTCGGCGTGCACCTACCGCCAAAATTGAGATATCGGGCAATATTACACTCGACACGATTTCTCGCTATCGTCACTCGCCAATCCATCGGATATCTGTTGGGTCCCTGACTCATTCAGTTAAAGCGCTCGATCTCAGCATGAGATTATCGTCAACAGGAGTATAAAATGCTAAATTTCAACGAAATCACTCCCTATAATGATATGGATTTCCATGAACTCATCACCGAATGTAAAGGATGCCGGAAATGTGATCTGCGGGCGGGCTGCAATCAGGTGGTAGTCGGTCACGGACCGGTTCCAAGTCACCTAATGATTATCGGAGAAGGTCCAGGTGAACAGGAAGATATCCAGGGCATTCCATTCGTCGGAAAGGCCGGACAGTTGTTAACGAAAATTTTGGAGTCCGTGGGGATAAATCGGGAAACCGATGCGTATATTACGAACACCGTCAAATGCCGTCCTCCCCAAAACCGAACACCTCTTGGTTCTGAAATGGATGCCTGCCGACCCTATTTAATCCGGCAAATACAACTGGTGAAACCCAAAATACTGGTATTGTTGGGCAGCCCTGCGTTGAAAACTATCCTCGAAACAAATCTCCCAATCAGTCAAGTTCGGGGACAATGGGTAACGGCAATGGTCGATTACATGGACTCCCCGTTATATATTATGCCGATGTTCCACCCATCCTACCTACTTCGGAATGCAAGCCGTGAAAAGGGTAGCCCTAAATGGTTAACCTGGCAGGATGCCCAAGAAGTAAAACAGGCGTTGTCGTTCTACTCCGACAGCAGCAACTAGACTCAATTCAGATCAGCCCCGATGTGCAGGGATAATCACAAACACATCGTTAAAATTGAGTCCGTGGAATCGCGAACACTGGCGGTATTTGGCGCGAAATACCGGAGGCGTTGCGGCGCACCCAGGGGGCCGGCGTCAGCTGGGCTTAATTAGGTAACGAGCTACTCGTCGGTGCCAAGGTATTCGCAGTGGCAGCCATATTCGGACTGGGTACTTTAGTCGTCAGGTTGCGAGTCACACCGAATAGAATCAACTTAGACTCTGCGATTTCTCCGACACATTTGGCGAGGACACTCCCATCCGGACCAATGAGCATCACCAACGGTTTACCGTCGACAAATCCCCAGCGTCGCCCGTATTTATTGCCCCAGTCAAGAAGTCGGGGACGTTTTGATTTGATCGCCATTCGAACCATTGGCGCAAACATTTCGGGAACGCCTCCCAGTTCAGCCACCGCAACAAAATTAGTCTGAGCGCCCAACGAGTTAAATAAGGTATTCCCCCAGGCCTGTGCCTGCGTGGCCGCTTCCCGATCAGAAACGATCACAACGGTATTCCGCGACGTGGGAAAATCGATTTTTTGAAGTACATTACGATGGTCATATAAGGCGAACGACTCGATATGGTCGACGGCAACAATGGGTGCCAGTTGGATAGCCAATACGAGTGTGAGCATGATGCGCCATACGGGGCGCGCCGCTCTGATCATGACATGGCCGGGCTCATTGGAATTCCAAGAATCATTGAAGGCGCGCCAAAAAAAATAGTTCAATTTCACGCTGAACGGTTTTAAATAACGACAATTTTTTATCCATCGGATCGACAAGCACACTATACGCACGCACCCAATTACCCACAATCACGTCGGTCAGCAGTTGGTCGCCCACGACAATACTCCGCCTGAGACTAATTTGGCGCTGCCGAGCGACTTTTCTAATGGAATGGGGAAACGGCTTCATCGCACGAAATACCCCATCCACATCGACTTGATTGCAAATTCGCTCAATCCGATAGTGGCGACGGTTATTGGATAAAATAACCACCGAATATCCCAACGATTTGGCGGCCAGTACCCAGTTCTGAGTATTAAGGCTTACATCACGATCCTCGGCGCCCAACAATGTATTATCAACATCCAACCAAATGGCGTTGTATCCAGAGTGACTGAGACTTTCGAGTGGGATGTCAAAGAGTGAGCGACATACTAAATTTGGAGTAAGAAGGGACCGCAGTAATCGTCGCTGACTAAAATAAATCATGGCAGGGCATTTAATTTTTGGGTTAAATTCCGAATTGCCCGATCTTTGAGACAAAAAGACGACGAATTAGTAATTAACTGAGCCGTCGAGAAAAAAATCGTATCAATAATCGACAAGTGGTTCTCTTCCAGTGTTTTTCCGGTGGCCGTCAAATCAACTATGACGTCCGACAGACCCGTCACTGGGGCTAATTCGATAGCCCCGTACAACTTGATAATACGGGCTTTGACACCCAGACGCTGAAAATACGCCTCGGTCGCATTGGGGTACTTAGTGGCCACACGAATATCATGAAACAAGGAATCAAAGGGACGGTCATTAGCCCCCGCAATCACCAACCGGCAAGCGCCGAAATCTAAGTTTATTAGCCGGATAACGTCGTCTTTTTTCTCTTCAAGAACATCAAATCCAGAAATTCCTAAGTCGGCGGCACCTTGTGCCACATACACCGGAACATCCCATGGACGCACCTGTAGTAGGCGTATTAACCCAGTCGAATCGTAAGTGAACAATTTGCGAGATTCCCGCAGATCATCCTGAAATTCGACGCCAATTGAGTGAAATTTGGCCATTGCTTCGGCCATTAAATATCCCTTCGCAACCGCAATCGTTAACATTGTGCCAGCCTTTCCTGAATCAAGCTGATATTAATCGCAAATCCAACGGCCGGAACATCATATCCAAATTTAGCAATGAGGCGGTCATAGCGGCCACCAGAGGCAACCATCTGCCGAATTCCGGGAACATACACCTCAAAATGGGGCCCCGTATAGTAGTCAAACTCACTGATTAGACCTGGGTTGTAGGTCACAGCAGACTCGAGATTATAGTGAGCCAACTCATTATGAAGCTGACACAAATCGGGGATAGATTCGGCAATTTCCAAGCCTCCTCGGGGCGGTATATACCCCAATGCCACGTAATCTTTTTGAATTAATGCCGTTCGCTCCGCATCGGTGAATCCGGAACTGAACGAGGGATGTCCAATATCAATTCCCACATCAGAGAACCCCAATTTCCCCAAAATTGACCGACATAAATGAATGAGGTGAGCATCCGAGGATGCCGACTGAGGACCAATCCATTCCACGCCCGCTTGAAACACCTCGAGTTGTTGATCAGAATCGGACGGGGTACGAAACACAGGGGCAACGTAATACAATTTTAGGTCGTCATTGTTCGACAGTCGATTTGCCACCATTCGCGCAATCGGGGTTGTATGGTCCGGACGCAATATCATCAGATGCCCATTTGAATCGAAAAAGCGAATGGATCGGCTAACTAATTTAGGGTCGAGTCCAACTGACAACGCATCAAAATAGTCGATCACAGGAGTTCGGATCGGGGAAAACCCAGCCGCCTCCAGTGAGTCAGATACTGACCGTGTGAGCGAGTTATGTCGTATCGCTTCGTCCGGTAACCATTCGGCGACGCCAGTGGGTGTAAATCGTTTCATAGCAGGGCATTGTACATAGACGGATCAGCCTGGTAAACTTCCGATCCTTGTTTACCGAACGTGAAAACAAGTTTGATGCGGGAGTGGCGAAATTGGTAGACGCACTAGACTTAGGATCTAGCGCCTAACGGCATGGGGGTTCAAGTCCCTTCTCCCGCACCACCACAATGTGATATTTTGAGACCACTTTGTTTGATTTGTATAATTCTCAGAAGTCATGACACCACACTTAATCATTATCGCGGCACCTGATCCTCAATTTGCACCTCGACGGAACTCTCCTCATGTATCGAATGATGGCCGTCCTCTTGTACTTTTGAAATCTCAACGCGTCCAGATATTAAGTGCGGTTCGCCAATTAAAACGACTGGGTGTTCGTGCCGACCAAGTCATTACTAGCGATAGCGCCTCCGCACGCTATTGTGGCAAGCTCTTGCGTCTGCGAAACGTCGTGCGTTCAAAGGTCATTACTGGAAACTGGACCGATGTCGTCGAGCCCGCGTTATTATTAAAAAAGAACATAATTTTGGTCACCGATATTCAGCAGGTATGGGAATGGGTGGCGAAGTGGAACAGCAGCCCTATCGCGATACATCCATTAACAGCGGTAGCGTTTACACGGCACGAACACTCGTACATACTCACAGGACTTTGGCCGGCGCCGGCGGCATGATACTCCAGACGTCTGGGAGGGCAAAATGGGTAATATCGATGATATTAGCCGTGACAGTGGGACCATCAATTCCCTTAGTCGCGCAACAAAACCTTCCCATTCCGATCAATGGTCTGTCGATCACCATCAATCAAAATCTGGCCCGACCCAAACCCAATTTCGTCCTTCGACGCAACACCGCGTGTTTGCCACTGCGGGATCTCACGATGATGTTGGGTGCACAGGTGACTTACTTACGCAAAGACGATGCATTTCAGATTCGAATCCCCTCGCATAATGACGCGATAATCGTCGCCCCAAATTCACCCGAAATATGGGTTGGATCCGCCCAAAGCTATTTCTCTCAGCCGACATTTTTTTTCGAGGGACAGTTATTCGTCCCGTTTGAAGAATTTGTGCGGGCGATACGATTCAAGCTAGTCAAGTCCAGCACCGGCTATGAGATATCAGACGCCCCTACACGGGCCATTTCACCGCAGCATAGACCGGATACGACCCCGAGGGCATCCACTCAAGCCACTCGCTCGGCGACCGTAATTGTCAGTTCACTTCCAGTCGTACCTAAATTGGATGTAACCATTCCGATACAGCCAACCACGAATCCGTTGGCGATCGCATTTGGGGCCAAAGTATACCCCATTAATGGTCGCTATTTTTATTCCAACGGGGAGCTATATGGCGACGTTGAATTCATTTTGGCACGCGAAGGCATCACCGTGACAAAACGCCGTGAGGGGGTAGGCCTCCACTGGGGTAACACATCCATATTATGGAAATACTTCAGCACCGACATTCTCGTAACATCGGGCAATCGATCGACGCCAATCGGGGTTGGAAGCCCCATCATTAGTCGGCAGGACGTCGTATATTTCCCCATTAAAGCATTGGCATCGGCACTCGGCTACGGAGTCGCATGGGACGGAGCATCGAAACGAGTCGTATTCGTCAACCGGATCGAACGAATCGCCGTCGTCAGATCTGGCAGGGCGATGAAGGTAGTTATTGACGCATCCCGTCCAGTAATCGCCCAAAATCCGATCCCACAGGATCATGATGGTGGATTTTCCGTGGATATTCTTGATGCCCAACTCGCGTGTCCGTCAGGTGTAATTGATAGCGATAACCCGAGCATTAATCGCCTCGAGCTCCGTCAAGTCAGCGATACTCGGGTCCGGTTTAAAGTTCGAGTCCCGGCTTCCGTTGGGTATTCGCCTGTTCAAGTCGCCGAAAATGGAGGCATTATCATCCTAGGAAATCGGGTTCAGGGAGTTAGCGATGAGACAAAAGATGGGCGTTGGACCCTGACCATCAAGGGGACAGGCACCTTGAATCCAAGGGTATGGCGAATGCCCCCACCATCTAAAGCGGTCGTAATAGACATTCATAACAGCTATTCCGGCTTACCTATCGCCATTCGTACCAGCGCGATCAATGCGCCCGCCCAGGTGATTCGGACATCGCAATTCTCGATTGACCCGGCGGTAACCCGAATTGTGTTTGATAGCCTATCCAGCGGAAACCCCACCGTAAAAACGATCAGTTCGTCGGCATTCCAAGTCACGATGGACCCTATTCCGAGCATCGCAATCACCACCAGTCCATCCAATTCAATTGCACCGACAGCCCCCACAGGGCATGTCACCCATCGGGGAGTGACGCCAACCATCGAGCCGTCCGCTAATTCCGCGAATTTAATACCGACCCGCTTTCGCTCCGCGTCGATCAGTCGGCCCTCCCTATCGCGGCGATTACACCACAAAATCATTGTTATAGATCCTGGTCACGGGGGAAACGATCCCGGTGCCATCGCCACCGATGGAACCTACGAAAAGGCGTTTACAATCGATATTTCCAACCGGTTGAAACGGATGCTGGAAGAAAGCGGCGCCGTGGTCATTATGTGTCGCCAACACGACGAAAACCCCAGTCTTCAAGATCGGTGTGATATCGGCAATAATAACAATGCCGATATTTTCTTAAGCATCCACATCAATTCGTTTTTTCACCCATACGCCGGTGGAACCGAAACATTTTACTACAAACCCACCGACAAGCCGTTGGCCTATTGCATTCAAGACGCGATGGTGAAAGCACTCGGTTTTCGAGACAATGGACTTAAACGCGGGAGGTTGTATGTATTACGTAACACGCGAATGCCAGCGATGTTGGTTGAGCCCGGATTTATCACTAACCCTTTGGAGTTTTCACGAATGAATCAGCCCGAAATTAGAGAAAAAATTGCACGTGCCGTTGCGGATGGAACACTACGATATGTCACAGAATACTCCCACAAATAACCGAATAAAATGGATCGTAGCGATTGCTGTAGTGGCGGCGTTAGCCTGGTGGCAATTTAGACCCACTCCAACCGCTCCCCTTCAGGTGAGCGCTGTCAGCCAAGGTGAAACATCGGGAACGACCATTGTTCGCTTATTAATACACATCCCTAATCCCACCCAATCGAATGATACGTATGCGGTGGTGATCACCCCACCATTTTCCGGAATGCGAGTGACTGCGCCGGGCATGTCTCCAATTCGACGGGGTCACCCTCACATTGTGACCGCCTTTCTCGAATTTCAGGGCTCGCCACCCCAAACTCCAATGACCGTGTCATTGATTTCGTTGCCATCAAATCAACTGATCGGAAAGTCGAATAAATTTAGTATTGGCCATTCGCACAAATGATCAAACGCGCAATTCAGACCGTCATCGCGGCAGGTATCGCACTCCTATGTATCGTGTGGATCATCGCTCAGGTGAAACTAAGCGAATGTCTCATTATTATTCATCACGCCGACCTTACATGGTTGGCTTTAGGAACCTTAGGGTTTGGGTTTTCGCTCGCTGCCCGAGCAATTCGATGGCACCGAGTCGTCAGCTCGACCACGCCCAATCTGTCGCTGGCAACGACGTTAAAACCATTAAGTCTAGGGTATTTAGTCAATAATTTTTTACCCGGAAAACTAGGGGAGATCGTGAAAGCTGGGGCACTTAATCGACTCGCCGGAGTGCCATGGATTACTAGCCTGGTCGCAATACTCATTGACCGAATCTCCGACGGAATCGGTCTCGCCAGTTTAGTGATGGTCACCTGGATGGTTGGCCCGACTGTGGGAGCACTTCTTTCGGGCATCGTACTGAGCGGAAGCGCATTATTTGTCGGGCTTGCAATTCTCGCAATTGCAGTAGCTCGCATCGAATGGGTGGCCGGCATGTTCACCCGTCTGCTGCGTCGATTGGGGCAGGAATCACGTAGCAAGTTACTCGTGAATGGACGCCATCAATTGCGCATGGCGACAACCCCTCGCTCCAGCTTGGAAACGGTGGGGCTATCCATCTGCAACTGGCTACTTGAAGGCAGTCTGTTTTGGTGTGTCGCGGCCGCCGTGGCCATTCCGATGTCATTTTCGACGGCCATTATGGTGATGGGCGTTGTCAGTTTTGGGGGCATTATATTGTCAACACCGGCCGGGATTGGGAGTCACGAATTTTTAGTGATAACAGCGATGTACGCCCTGGGGTATTCACCCGAACATTCATTGGCGCTCGGGATGATCACCCACCTGATTTTAGTCATTCCACCAGCGTTGATGGGATTGGTAAGTGCCATTACAATGGGCACCAGCAATTTTAAAGGAATGCTTGCGACGACGCCCTGAAGAGCCCCGCAACCACGCGTCACTTACCCATCACTCAATTAAGGAGAAAATTATGTTGCAGACCCTGATTCACTTTATCCACCAAGGCGGGCTCATGATGATCCCACTATTGACGGGCATACTGGTGGCGTTAACGATGATCGTCGAACGTTTTTTTAGACTAATTTCCTACACCCGGCATATCGCCTTAATCGATCCCGTATCGGATGCTATCTCTCGCGGCGATTTAGCCGAAGCGCGCCGAAAATTAGAGGCCCACGCGGGCCCAATACCAACGGTATTAAGGACTGGAATATCGAATATCGATGGGAATCCTGAATTACTCGATAATGCCTTGAAGGTCGCATTTTATGAGGAAGCTCAGCATTTACAAAAATTTCTACCGACAATACAGGTATTAGGCGCCATTTTTCCGATGTTGGGGCTTCTCGGATCCGTGATGGGAATGGTGCACATATTTAGTGGATTGGGTGCCGTTGGCATGGCTGACCCTGGAGTGATGGCGCGGGGTATTTCAGAAGCACTAATTTCAACGGAAACCGGACTAGCCGGTGCCATTCCAGTGATGTTTTTTTACAATGGATTGGTCTCGATGTCCGACCGTTTAATGCTGGGATTGAAACGAGCCACGGTCACGTTGCACCATCTATCCGCTGTACGGAAGGATCAGTAGTCGAATGTTCGAGGATGATTTACACATCGTTCAGACCCCCCGAATAAAGCATCTATGGGATGTCACCAATTTTATCGACATCATGATCGTGTTGCTCATCTTTTTGATCGCGACCACGACATTCTCTAAAGCTGGGATCCAATTAAATCAGCCCGAAAGCACCACCGCATCGGCACTCCCTCCTCAGGTGCTTCAGATCGATGTGGCGCCCGATGGAACCGTGTACCTTGACGCACAACCCGCCACCGAAAAGGGCATCCGTGATGCCGTCATATCGGGTATGAAATCCGACCCAAACGTTGTCGTTGATTTGCGAACCGATAAAAAAACTCGCACCGAGTCACTCTTAAAAGTGATGGATTGGTGTCGTGAATCCGGATGCACCAAATTTTCTTTTGGAGCAACAAAGAAGTGATCCGATCCCTGGCTGTGGCCGTTGTTCTTGAGACGCTGTTAGTAGTGTTGTTAGTTATCGGCACCGCCCCACGCGTCGAGGAAATGCGCGGACTTCCCGTCGTAGACGTTGTAACATTGGCCTCGTTGACACCATCTGAGAGCCAACCGGCCCCGGCACCCAAGGCGGACGCAGCGGATGATTCAACAGTACCTAAAAAATCGTCGATGTCACCCGCCAAGACATCCCCCCCCCATAAAATGCCCTCAAAATTGCCCACTCCACCGCGTAACATCGAGGACATCGGAACGCCAGCCCATTCAAGTAA
>RHAI01000200.1 GCA_010028705.1 bacterium | reverse complement strand
TTCTAAAGGTGACGCGCTTAATCCCATTATAATTTAGAAGTAGAAAATTTATAGTCCTATTATATACAATAAATGGATCTGGTCCTGAAACGGACATATAAAAAACGAGATCCAGATGCACCAAAACGCAAATATACGAAACGACAAAAAGTATCACCGAATGCAATGGAATCCCCACCGAAGACAGTGGAATCCCCGCTGAAGGCAGTGGAATCCCCGCCAAAGATAGTGGAATTGCCACCTCAACCTGAGATACAGGTCAAACCAAAGCGCAAATATACGAAACGGCAAAAGATATTACCGAATGCATCACCGAAGGCAGTGGAATTACCACCTCAACCGGAGATACAGGTCAAACCAAAGCGCAAATATACGAAACGGCAAAAAGCATTACCGAAGATAGTGGAATCCCCACCAAAGGCAGTGGAATTACCACTGAAGATAGTGGAATCCCCACCAAAGGCAATGGAATCCCCACCTCAACCCGAGGTATCGGTGAATACGAAACAACTATCACGAACTACAGTTAAAAAAAGGAAAATCAATATAAAAACTACACCAATAATAGTACAAGCGGACATGCCTAAACTAAACGAGAAGTACATTGAATTGATGGATACACTTGGTTTTATAATGCGGAAGCGGAAGGACGCTATGCGCGCTCGTGCATATGCCAATGCGAAAGAGACAATTGCATCGTATCCGGGTGATATTACCGACCCATCACAGTTAAAGGGTATGAAAGGGATAGGCGACACAATCTATCAAAAACTGGTGGATTATACTGCGAATGGTACACTCAAAGTTATCGATGAGAACAAGGAAATCATCAGCAAGAAGCAGGCGATGGATATATTCGCCGACATTTATGGTGTCGGTGAGAAGAAGGCTGAGGAACTGGTCGATGCTGGCATTCTAACTATAGAAGAACTGGAACGGCGACAGTCGGATGTTCTCAATGCGAAGCAGCGGTTGGGGCTCAAATACTATAAGGATATTCTGCAGCGCATCCCACGCTCCGAGATCCAAGAGTATGAGACGATTTTCAAGGACGCATTTCCATCAAGTGTGGATTCAAGATTCGAAATCGTCGGGAGCTATCGTCGCGGTCTCACAACATCGGGTGATATTGATGTTATTATTACGTCGTCGGACCCGGATGTATTCCGGGTATTTGTGGATGAACTGGTGAAGCGTGGCATTATTGTGGAGATCCTGTCGCGCGGCAACGCGAAGTGTCTTGTCATTGCCAAGTTACCAAATGCGGAATATGTTCGCCGTGTGGATTTCCTATACACGAGTCCGGAGGAGTATCCATTCTCCGTTCTCTATTTCACCGGTAGTAAGGAATTCAACACAGCGATGCGCGAACGTGCGCTCTCGATGAACTATACATTGAACGAGCATGGTCTGTCGGTTATGGAGAACCGGAAGAAGGGCGAGCGTGTGTCACAGGTGTTTCCGGATGAGAAGTCTATTTTTGATTTCTTGGGTATGGAG
>RHAI01000199.1 GCA_010028705.1 bacterium | reverse complement strand
GACCGCGGAAAAATTCAAAGCCTATGCCACTCTGAATTTTTTCATCGAAAGCTCGGAGGATGTGCGTGACTTCTGTCGTAGCATGAGCTGTGCCTCATGCAAGATGCAGCATGAATGCGCTGAATGTTGACAGCGTGACCAACATCCATTTCGCATTCCCAGAAACGATGTAGATCGTTTGAACCCATGACGATGCGCCCGGGCGATGTAGTAGTAAGACAGTGACGATCAAGATGGCATCGATGTGAAGAGATGATGTTCCATCGTTAAGATCGCGTCGCGCCTAGTATCTTTGACAGCAAGCAAAAGTCGTCGGCGTCCACGTTCAGTGGCGAAGGATAACCAACCCTCCGACCTGGTAGCCGGATGTACAATGCCCCACGATCTCTCCGTGTCAGGCATTCCCGGCGGTCCCGGAGTGCTGGAGGGGTCAGAAAACCCCAATTTTAGGGGTAAAGGGGGCCTAGGCCGCCTTTACTACTAAAATGGGTGATTTTCGGGGCCCCGCGAACGGAAGCGAACCAGCCCGGCAGGGGATCTTTTTATCAATCACATACAACATTTAACATCATTGATCTTTCACGTACATCCGACAAGATTATCACCGAGCAGTTTTTTTGTTCTTTCTTGGTTTTAAATCCATACCGCGATAAATTTCTGTTGTTTAATATCATACTGCAGGGTGCGGGGTTTTGCAATCAATTTCCTGGGTTCACATATTTGTCGTGACGACGAGAGGTGCCTTATTGGTTCAAACGATCTACATCGTTTCTGGGTAATCAGCGATGTTGGTCACGCTGTCAACATTCAATGATTACACGTTTCACTGTGGCCGATTCCTCCGCGTAGTTTGACTCCACGTCGATCACTGCATGAACTCATGCTATACGCAATCAGAGTTCTGAGCGATGTCATCATCGATCTACGGCGAGATGTCTTGAACTGGTTATGCACATTTCCATAAACGGAAATGCAAACCTTCGCTATACTCACCGTTCCCCGGGGTTGGCGGATTACTAGTCCGTTGGACGATCCTGACCCCTGGACGACGTTCTGCCTGCGCGCACAGCGTACAGTGTCATTTTGCACATCTCCCGAAATACCCCGAAAATGGCCATTTTTGGGTATTTTGCGAAAATGTGTAAAAATGGGGGTTTTTGAAACCCCGAAAATGGCGAAAACCCGAATCGGGGGCACAAATATGTGGTGATCCCCGCCGAATTATCTATTGTTTAGATACCCGGTCTGGCCCCCAAAAACGGGGTTTTTGGGGTTTTTGCGAAAACCCCTGTTTTGGGGGGACCGCCAACCGGGTGCGCACACCGTGCGCGGGGGGGGTGTCACACCCCGTCACACTCCGGATCCGGGGGGGTGTACGTGTACACCGTCACAGATCCAGGATGCAGAATGTGTCACATTCGGAATCCGTACATATATGATATACATCTACGGAATTCGTGATACTCTCGAGACCGCGGAAAAATTCAAAGCCTATGCCACTCTGAATTT
>RHAI01000198.1 GCA_010028705.1 bacterium | reverse complement strand
GTATACCGATCTGAATTGATTCCATGCACCACGGTGTGGACGCAATACCTCAACCAACCCAACGCGTATCTTGGGATCGAGGTTAAGGACCGGACCGAAAATATCGGGCTTTCTGTCGACTATTCCATCTCGCGCGGATCAGTATCAGCGGCCATTGTATTTGGCAATGTCCCAATCACAATGGTCTCTGATTCGCTGTCGGGATTGAGGTTTCACTCGTCATTTGGAGAATTTTAAACAAAATCAGTCACGGACCTCCCATCCAAAAATCGGACGTGGTGATCAGTGATTCTCAAATTGGCGGACTCGGGATACCGTGGGCCTGTTACAAAATCGGCTTGTTTTCAGAAATAGCGATGGTGCCAAATCATTCCGATGCGCCGTTTTTCGCTCGACGGGGCGGTGCAGAGCGACATGAGGTGAGCGAAAATGGGGCAGATAGAGCATTTCGCAACGGAGCCACCGTCGGGGTCGTGTACCCATTCGACATTTCGTGTCAAAAATACTCAGACGGTCCAAAATCCGACCTTAAACGCCCCTGTTTAGGGTTTTATCGAACTCGACAGTCCTTGCATAATTTTGTCACGATTTGCGATGCCGATCGCCGCCGCCACCACGCTACCGATTAGCCTATAAACATGTAATTTAAACGATTCAAACTTAGTATTTTGAGTTTCAAATTTAGTATTTTGAGCCTGAATTGCCACTAAAAGCTCAGCGTGGTTTTTTGACATCTTATCAGTCAACCGACTTTCGACAGACGATATCTCTTTGGTAAATTTCTCAGTCAACCGACTTTCGACAGACGATATCTCTTTCGTTAATCCCTCTCTCACCCCAGATATCTCTTTCGTCAATCCCTCTCTCACCCCAGATATCTCTTTCGTCAATCCCTCTCTCACCCCGGATATCTCTTTCGTCAATCCCTCTCTCACCCCGGATATCTCTTTGGTAAATTTCTCAGTCAACCGACTTTCGACAGACGATATCTCTTTGGTTAATCCCTCTCTCACCCCGGATATCTCTTTGATTAAGCCCAATTCAACCCGATGAAGTTGATCTTTAGTTGCCAGGGCCTCGTTTGAATCTGTACGTCCACTGGGGGGAATCAATTTCTTGGCATTAGTGTGGCCATTAAATCGCCGAGTCACGCTGTACGGCGGACGGAGCCCTCGGGCAAGCGTGCAGGATTGGATTATTTGAACTGGGAAGCCAATTTTTGTGTTCATTGTCGTATGGGTTAATAAATAGATTAACAACTTAAAAACGAAGGGTCAACGATGACATCGCACTCCGCCGATTATGCCTACCCATCGATTCCAGCGACTCACCCGATACCCCCCGTCGAGGTTGTCTAGAGGGCCTGTTTCAAACATGGCTTGTTTTTAGAAATAGCGATGGTGCCAAATCATTCCGATGCGCCGTTTCTCGTTCGACGTGGCGGTGCAGAGCGACATGAGGTGAGCGAAAATGGGGCAGATAGAGCATTTCGCAACGGAGCCACCGTCGGGGTCGTGTAC
>RHAI01000197.1 GCA_010028705.1 bacterium | reverse complement strand
AACAGAACTGCTGCTAATGGTGGGCGAGCCTGGCTGGTCGACATTCGGTGTAGTTGCGGATGCGGTGGAGGAACTAATCGAATACCCGGCCGCATTTTGCGATTTGACCGAAAATGTATAAGCCTTGTTTCTTACCAAAGGACTAACGGTCAAAGAGGTTTGTGTTGTTCCGGTTGAAAATGTGGTGGATAACGGATTCGTCGATGTGTAATTTATTGGAACTCTGTATAAAGTTGTTCCACCGCCTGGATAATAATATAGTATATTCGACGCATCTATGTTAATTCCATATGGATACGCGCCATTCGTGAATGGAATAATGGACGATGGAATAAATTGGAAGTTTGTGTAGGAAGTTCCGTCCCAATATGAATACAATTGACCTGGATAAGAAGAATTCGAAGTCATCAACCATATTCCGGCTACCAATACCGAAGCGTCGCGTGAAAATGCAACACTGCGTCCCTGGTTAAGTACCCCTCCAATTTGCGTTCCAGTTCCATAATTGGTGCCATTCCATGACGCCCAAACTACATTGTAACTACTTGAATTTGCAGTCTCAGTTATGTATGCAATTTTAGAACCATCAGCACTCATCGTAATGCCAGTCAGATTCGTTCCAGTGGATAAACTGGTGGTATCGAGCGTTTTGGTAAAAGTCGAATAATTCGTTCCATTCCACGTTGAGAAATAAACCGAATTGTCTTTAAGTGAAGCGGCGACCATGCGACTTCCATCGGCCGACAAGGATATTCCGAAATAAGTTCTTGGCGTCGTTTCAAGGATTTGGGTAAATGACAGTGAATTACTAACCGAATTTAAGATATTTGTGGTATCCGCCCAATAAATCACATTATTATCGGGGTTGTACTTGGCGTAGCCTTTGCATACTATAAGACGGGTTCCAGCGGCGTTGATTGCGCCTGCAAGGTATTGATATTGCGAACCAGATAACGCCGGAGAGAATGTGGTGGTGACTTGTGTAAAAGAACCGAGGGTTCCATTTACATTTCGAGCGTAATACAAATTGCCACTATTTTGGTCGCCGCAAAACACCAGTTGATTACTTCCCGGATCGCTAACCGCCGTAAACATGATTGTAGTTGTCGGCCCAGTCGAAGTGGTGGGACTGGAAAATGACGTCGCGGCAGTAGGACTGTATGTTGCAGTCACTTGATATGAAGTAAGCGACGGGCTACCTAAATTTGTGGGAGCGGTCCATGACACTGCAGCGGAAATATTCGCTGCGGTTGCGCTGACTCCGGTGGGTGGGTCGGGTAGTAAATAGGTATTTCCACTAACGCCGCTAGACGCCGAGGAAGTGTATTTCGAGTTCGAAGCCGCCAAGGTAATAGTGTAGGATGACCCATTTGCCAAAGTCAATTGAGAGTTTGGTATTACTATCGGCGACGTCAGTTGAGTAGTGGTTGTGTAAGATGTTCCATTTACTGTATAAGTATAAGATGTAAATGCGGTGTCATTTCCCAAACTACCTGCAGTAAAATTAATAAGAAGAGTATTATTCCCACT
>RHAI01000196.1 GCA_010028705.1 bacterium | reverse complement strand
GGTGAATTAGTTAGCCTGTTTGAGCGAGAACAATTCCTCAATCGGCAATTAGAAGCCAAGCGGAAGTCGTATATATCCGCAACGTTATTACATGCAGCAAAAGGACTCAAAATATGAACGATAAAATTGATCAAAAAGATATCAACAATGCAGCATGGGCAGCATGTGATACGTTTCGTGGCGTAGTCGATCCCGGACAGTACAAAGACTATATTTTGGTAATGTTGTTTCTGAAATACATCTCGGATGTGTGGCAGGACCATTATGACACCTACAAAACCCAATATGGAAATGACGAAGATCGTATCCGCCGAAAACTTGAGAGGGAGAGATTTGTTCTTCCTGTTATCCAATTAAAAGAAAAAGACCCGACAACCAGCTTGGACGTGGTTTTAGATCAATTTCCTGCAACCTACTACAGCCTGTACGAACGTCGTGCTGCATCGAATATCGGAGAGCTGATCAATATCGTTCTAGATCACATCGAAGAAACCAACAAAAGCAAACTCGACGGTGTATTTCGCAATATTGATTTTAATAGCGAATCCAATCTCGGAAAAACCAAAGACCGCAATCGCCGACTCAAACAATTGTTAGAAGACTTTCATAAACCCCAATTGGATATGAGCCCGAGTCGCGTTTCCGAAGATGTTATCGGCAATACCTATATTTATCTTATCGAACGATTCGCCTCTGATTCCGGGAAAAAAGCCGGAGAATTTTTCACGCCACTTGAAGTAACAGGGTTGGTTGCAAAGCTAGTACGACCTCAATCAGGAGACCGAATATGTGACCCAGCATGTGGGGCAGGCGGACTCTTAATTCAGGCGGCAAAAGAAGTCGGTGGACGAGATTTTGCGCTTTTTGGTCAAGAGTCAAATGGAAGTACCTGGGCGCTGTGTCGGATGAATATGTTTCTACATAGTTTTGATAGCGCTCGAATCGAATGGTGTGACACATTAAATAGCCCACTTCTTATCGAAAATGATCGTCTGATGAAATTTAACTGTGTTGTGGCAAACCCTCCTTTTTCTCTGGATAAATGGGGTGCTGACGCAGCGGGAGTCGACCCGTATCACCGATTTTGGCGAGGCGTTCCTCCAGCGAGTAAAGGGGACTGGGCGTTTATTACCCACATGATCGAGACCGCGCTTGAAAAACAAGGACGAGTGTCTGTTGTAGTACCCCATGGGGTTTTATTTAGAGGTGCCGCAGAGGGACGCATCAGACAAAAAATGATCGAGGGCAATTTACTCGACGCGGTCATTGGACTACCTGGCAATCTTTTTCCCACTACTAACATCCCTGTTGCAATTTTGGTTTTTGACCGAGCCCGCGAAAAAGGTGGGCCAAGAGAAACAGCCAAAGATGTTTTATTCATCGATGCCAGCCGGGAATTTGTATCCGGCAAAAATCAAAACACCTTATCCAATGATCATATCGCCAAGATTATGGACACGTATCTAAACCGAATCGATGTCGAAAAATATGCCCACGTTGCCTCGTTCGAAGAAATCCAAGAAAACGACT
>RHAI01000195.1 GCA_010028705.1 bacterium | reverse complement strand
TTAAACCCTTGAAGAATTAAAATGGGACGAAGTCCCATTTTTTTCTTAAGGATTATGACCGATAAGTTTCCAAACGGACGCCTGCGGCGTCCCATTTGAAATCTTCATCGGTTTAACTAGGGTTCTCTTTCTGTTTTAGTCTCGTAGATTCGTTCGCCAAGAAAGGCACGTCCACCGGTGTAGGAAGACCGGCTATACCACTCGCGAGCGCCGGAATGGGAATTCGGTCAAATTGCGTCCATCGCGTATGTTCTAAATCCCTAAGCGTCCATGCCGGATTGGAGGCGCGAGTTTCATCAATAAACGCGGCTTGAGAACCGTATCCGATCGCAGACGTATTGGGTGTATGTTTCTTGTAGTCCACGGTTTGTTTCGTGAGTTTCCGATTGATGCCGATCAAATCGCTCTCCAAATTCGCGGTGTTATTGCGAAGATTCGCGCCCCATCGCTGTAGCCTCATATGTGGGTCCTCCAAAAACGGCGTTTCAAGACCCGGTCCAGGCGCATTCAACTGATATCGACTCGCTCCAGTCATTTCCTGTAATCGTTTTCGTATTCTGGCATCATCATCGTTAAATCGTGTGGACGACATTTCTTATATTATATTCACAGGAAATAAAATATAAGGGAATGTCGCGTAGTAAATACAAGATACAATGTTGCTAAATATGATTGTGAAAAACGAGAGTAAAATCATCACCCGACTTCTGGATTCGGTTCTCCCGATCATTGATAGTTACTGTATTTGTGATACCGGAAGCACTGACAATACGATCCAGATCATCCAAGACTATTTTAATGCCCGGCAAATACCCGGCAAGATCGTCCAAGAACCCTTCCGGGATTTCGGATACAATCGGACATTTGCATTAGATCAATGCACTGATATGCCCGCAGAATACGTTTTATTGATGGATGCGGACATGGTTCTCCAATATGGTCCAGATTTCTCCAAAAATAAATTACAAGAGATGCTCGCCGAACACTCCGCGCATTACATCATGCAGGGTACTAGTGAATTCAATTATAAGAATGTGCGTATAGTAAAAAACCGGCACGGTATGAAATACTGGGGTGTCACACATGAATATGTGGAAGTCCCTAGCGGCACTACGTATGGTATGTTCCAACCCACCTTTCTGTTTATCAACGACGTAGGCGACGGCGGTTGTAAATCGGACAAATACCTGCGCGATGTCCGGCTCTTAACAAGTGCCTTGGAAAAAACACCGAACAATGACCGATACACGTTTTATTTGGCGAACAGTTACAAGGACTCGGGACAGCCACAAAAAGCAATAGAAACCTATAAACGACGTGCGACTCTCGGTGGATGGATCGAGGAAGTATGGTACAGTCATTTTATAATTGGACGTTTATACAAGGAACTGGGAGAACCTGAACGCGCCATATGTGCCTTGATGGATGCATTTAACGTGTTTCCGAAACGCATAGAGAACCTATACGAAATTATTACTTACTATAGAAACACATGCAAGTATGAACTCGCATATCTGTTTTATAGAATCGC
>RHAI01000194.1 GCA_010028705.1 bacterium | reverse complement strand
TCGATTCGATTTAAAAAAATATTGCATGGAGGAATTAAAATACTCCCAATTCATCGACCGATTTAATGGCGGCATTGACACATTATTAATCCCATAAACCGCGAAAACACAATCATTTGTTATTTTTGCATAACATATGATTTTTGCAAGGTGTAATAACTCCATCAATAACTAAGTCAGAATGTAAATAAACGGAACTTGATATCCTCTCTATCTTCTATCTTCTATTCAAAAATGCCGCCAAAAACTAAAAAACACGAACCCGCTGCAAAAAAACTCGCCGCCGACCATTATCTCTTAATCGTCGAGTCGCCGTCGAAATGTGCGAAAATCGAATCTTATCTCGGTCCGCAGTATCAATGTATTTCGTCGAAAGGCCATATCCGCGAAATCGACGGCCTCTCAAGCATCAACACAAAAGACCGATTCCAAATCGAATTCACTGTTATCGACGAGAAGCGGCAGCATATAGAGGATATGAGGAAGACGGTTTGTAAATACCGCCCGGAATGTGTCTATCTAGCGACCGACGACGATAGAGAGGGCGAAGCCATCGCCTGGCACATTTGTCAAGTCTGCGACCTCGACATCCTCTCAACAAAACGAATTGTATTCCACGAAATAACGCAGCCGGCGCTAATCCATGCAGTCGCACACCCAACACATATCAATTTGTCGCTCGTCGCCGCTCAACAAGCCCGCCAAGTTCTCGATTTAGTGGTCGGATTCAAAATATCGCCTCTCTTATGGCGCCACATTGGCGGCGGGAATCGGAAGAATGCCCTCTCCGCCGGCCGTTGCCAAACACCCGCTCTCCGTCTGATTTCGGACCACCACAAACAATATAAAGACGCCATCGCCGGAGGGGTAGGCCTAGTGAATCGCGTGTCGGGTATTCTGACGGGGCGTCTCTTACAGTTCCACTTGTCGGAGGGATTCGCCGTATTGTCCGACGACGACAACGACAACAACACATCATCCTCTCGTCTATCCGATTTTTTCGAGAGGACAAAAACGCACGAACATCGATTGACAGTTTCGTCCCCCAAACCATCCACGCGTTCTCCGCCGAAGCCGTTCAATACCTCTCGACTTCTGCAAATCGCGAGTAATCAGTTGCGCATTTCGCCCAAAACGACGATGAATTTGTGTCAGACTCTTTATCAATCGGGGTTGATAACGTATATGCGAACCGACTGTCAGAAATACGCGCGCGTCTTCTTGGATAAAACACAGGCCTACATAACAGAGCAATTCGGCGAGAGGTTTGTCGGCGATTTAGACGCAGTTGAATTGAAAGACGCGTCGATGCCACACGAGGCGATTCGCGCGACGAATCTGGCGTTGCGGCAATTTACCAACCCAGACGCATTACTGACGCGTATGTATGGCCTCATTTGGCGGAACACGGTGCAGAGTTGTATGAGTCCGGCAAAATACAACGTGTCGGAGATATTCGTGTCGGCACCTCTCGACCTTTCTTACAAATATGTTCTAGAGGTTCCCCTTTTCTTGGGATGGCGGCGGTTAG
>RHAI01000193.1 GCA_010028705.1 bacterium | reverse complement strand
CATGCAGGTTGGATCTTTTTATGAACTTTATGATATTCAAAATCCAGAAACAGGTAAAACGCTCTATAATGTCAGCGAAATAGTTGATATTTTAGGGCTTCAAACTTCGGCAAAAACTGAAGCACAAACAGGTCACACAATTCTTACAGCTGGTCTTCCCGAATATTCTCTGCATCGCTGGGCCGCGAAATTGACACAAATGGGTTGGACAGTTGTGATTGTCGAACAAAATAAAGATTCAACGGGTCGTGTTCAAAATCGCACGGTTACTAGAATCCTATCTCCAGGGACTCACATCGAGACAGCTTCTACTGTCGAAGTTCCATCCATTCTTACCATTCTATTCAGAGCTGCTGCTGTACCTCCTTCAGGCACATCCTCTTGCAGTCCAGCACCATCCTATGCAGTCTCCTCTTTGGATTTAACAACTGGTCAAACAAAATCATACACATCTATTTGCCACGGTACTCGAGATACATGGACTGCTGATAATCTTCAACAATTTACATGTATCTTTCCACCAAAAGAAGTGATTGTTTATGAATGGTGTGCTCAAGATGAGACAATTATTTCAGGAGCACTTTTGGTCACAGGCGCGGTCGACATCCGTGGATCTTTAGTCGTCAATAATTTTGATGTGTCTGTTGGTGGTTGGCGTGACATTTGGTCGGCCGATTTGACCAAAGGACAAAACGTTCAATCATGGTCTGACGGTGTTAGTAATCCCGTGGTCGACGAATATGGAAAAACGCTGTCTTGGATATTTCATCAAGGCAGCGGTGTTACTGCTGATATGACGTCTTCGGGACTTAGATTGACCTACCCATCACAAAATCTTTCTGGATCCTGCGGCTCCTTATCATTCTCATTGGATGACTTGGGACTCGAGGGCATTGGAGGCCGTCCTTGGCGATTGTGGTTGCGCACCACTTCGGCGGGCTCAATAACGTCAGGCGAAGATGTGGTGCAGGCTTCGATAGATCTAAACGGTTCCTCCACCTCATCTTCGACTTGTGACTCGCAGCACGCCGTCGTCTTTACGAGCAGGACATACGATTCGACGGGTCTGATAAACATCTCGACGATATCAATCGGAAATGACGTCACATCAAACGATTCTGGATGGGGATCATTCGACGTCATTTGCGTCGAACAATCTGCGGGTGTCGTGGTCACAAAGATGGGAAATTTTTCAGGAGTCTTTCCGACAGCAACATCACTGTCTCCCCTTGTCTGCGGAGCTATCACGGGTCAATCGGGATTATACGCATTGTCTTCCAGAATATCTTTCAAAATTGGTGTGGATGGAACGTCACCACAATTTTCTGGAAAATCTTGGACAATCACCCACGTGTTGGTTCAGGTCCTTTAGAACATGTCGACCTGACACACCAGGTCGTGTGTCGTGTTTGCAGTGCTGCCCGTTATCTCGCAGCGAAGCGCCAGTGTGTCGAACTGCGCGAAGTTGACAGAGCTGTCATAATTACGGACAGACAGGATGCCGTCGGTCAGCGTTCCTGTGATGGCCGTGTCCACACCATTCTTCATCACCACAACCTT
>RHAI01000192.1 GCA_010028705.1 bacterium | reverse complement strand
ATTCAATTCGTATGGGCCTTCTATCAAGACGACGAGGGACGACGGGACGACGGAATACAGCAAGGTCCGACCAGACGCGGAAATCGATTTGGAGAAGGCGAAGCGGGGAGAATATGCCGTTTCAGAATTGATTTGGCGAGAGGATAATGGGCTTTTAGGAACCTACAAGGATTCGCCGGTCTATTTGAAACGAGGCAAATTTGGATTGTATGCGGAATGGGGCGGCGATAAACCCGACACGATTAGTTTGAAGGCGTTGGATAAACCAGCACAACATATTGTATTGGCCGATGTGTTGAGACTGATTGAGGCGAAATCTCGGCGTGAAACTGTGATGAGTCGAGAGGATGCGGGGGCGATGTTTTTGCCGGTGTCGGGGACTGAACCGTGGATGATTGGCGACGACGGCGCATCTAAGGGGGGATATGGGTCGAAGGGGAGGAGCGAAAGGGAGGGCGTCGAAGCGAATGCATCTTCTGGTTCCGATGGAACGAGAGGATGCAACGATAAAACGCTTCTGCGCGCCTTACGACCCGACCTCTCGATTCGCAAGGGTAAATTCGGGCCATATATCTTCTATAAAACCCGCGATATGTCGAAACCCGAATTCTACGCAATCAAACCAATAAAGGACAAATGGCAATCGATGGACAATTTGGAATTGATTGCGTGGATAAAAAACACATATCGCATAAGTATATAACAAGGAGTTGTTTGATACATAACCAACACAGAAACAATGCCAGATGACGCATTTACCAAAACAAAACCGTTTATGCAAAATTTCTTTTTTGTATTGGTCTATATCATTTCATTCATATTGATTCTCAAACCTGATGTGGAGATGTTCGGGCTGGGAATATTCTTCGTGTTGAATGTGTTATACGGGATAATGACTGCGGGGAGATTATTGTCGGGATTCGAAGAAAAGAGTCAAGCGCGACACATTTACACGATAATTCTGCTCATTGTATTGGTCTTTAGTTTCGTCGCGTCCGTCCTCTTGACAATGACGCTGTTTCACTTGCAAAAGAAGTTCATCGATAAGAAGATGGAAATGAAATTCTCTCCCACCACGCGAGAGGAATTGACGAACACGGAAATCATATTCATAACGTTGATAGTGTGCTCTTGGGTGTTGAATTTCTACGCGAGTTTCGAAGCGGATGATGTATTTAATATAGTATATAAGGTGTTCAATGCGCTGTTTAATAGTCAAGAGTCGGATTGGGTTCGGTTGATATTCCCAATCGCGGTATTGGGGTTAGGAAGCGCCATTTATGGTCAATTGGACCGAGACGCGGGTATTTTAGTCGATAAGAATTCGGCGACGCGATGCTATCCATACAAAGATTTCGGTCTATTCAAGGACCATTTTATCAAAGCGTTCTGGATGTTGTTTGCCTATGTCATGATGATTGTGTTAAGACCGTTCATCGAGTCGTTTGTGCTTAGAGAACCGCCCATTTGGTTGCTAACAAAAACCCCAATGGGTTTAGGCTACATACTGTATCCATTGTTTTGGTTAATGTATTGGTTTGTAAAATCGCCACTTGGCAT
>RHAI01000191.1 GCA_010028705.1 bacterium | reverse complement strand
CGACATTGTTTGCAACACTAATACACAATATACGCGACTAATAACAAAAACAGCAATATGGCCGCACCAATGGCAACCACGTGTTTCTTTATATTTGTTCCACCATACAATTCAATTGTGTCAGGAATGAATGCGCGATTGTAGGCAATCACCGCTTCGTCCAATTCCATCTCGGGTTTTCCTAACACGATGTTTATTTTGTTGTGTATGAAAACCGTCCATCGAATGAATGATTCGCGTTTTCCTAAATAAGGCGAAACGGGGTATTTGTCGAGAAGACGGCTAAATCGATTGCCCATCTCGGGGTCGGGGATGAAAAGCGGCATATTCTGTATCAACTCGTAGTATTTACGCTTTGTAACATCGTTGGCGTTGTCGGGGTAAGTCATGGCAATAGTGTGAAGGAAAAACCAGAAGTGTGGTCCCCAGACTTGTGGCTCATATCTTTCGCGTTTAGGGATTCGAGTCATATTTCCTAAATAACGGTGAGAGGAGATAAGAAGCGTGGGAATAAACTATATAAACACTGCGCTACTAAATAGAAGAGCGTTTCTTACGAATGATGGAACAAATGACGGAAATTGAGAATCGTCCGCGGTTTCAAATGACCGCTGCGCCGCAGCAGATAATTATCAAACGGAATCAATCCTACTGCAATAATTGCGGCAAACCGGGCCATTCTTTCAATCAATGCAAATCGCCGATTGTCAGTTATGGCATTATCGCATTTCGCCGCAATCCTCTCAACGGTGAGAATGAATACTTGATGATTCGGCGCAAAGACACGCTCGGGTTTATCGATTTCATGAGAGGCAAGTATTCCGTGTATAACAAGGAATATGTGTTGAATATGATAAAACAGATGACGAATAGCGAGAAACAGCGAATCAAAATGGACTCCTTTAGCGTTTTGTGGCGCGATTTGTGGGGACCGATGGCGAGCAGTTTAGAGCAATATAAATCGGAGGAGACGAATTCGCGCAACAAGTTCGATATGTTGAGAGGCGGTGTCTATACGAGAACCGATTCCTACAATTTAGAAGATTTGGTGAATATGACGCCTCTCGAATGGGAAGAGCCGGAATGGGGATTCCCTAAAGGTCGTCGCAATTATCAAGAGCGCGACTGTGATTGTGCTATCCGCGAATTCTGCGAGGAAACCGGTTATACCCCTGCACAACTCATCCTCTTGAAAAACGTCTTGCCATTCGAAGAAATTTTCACCGGGTCAAATTATAAATCCTACAAACACAAATATTACGCGACGTGTATGCGATACGAAGACACCTTATCCTCTCGCAATGTGCAAGCGTGCGAGGTGAGTGGTTCGGCGTGGATGACTTACGATGAATGTTTGAGTGTAATACGCCCATATAACGTGGAAAAGTTGAGGGTCCTAACCGCAATCCATCATATGCTGACCGAACACAAACTCGGCGTCGTGGTTTGACTGCAATGCGCAAAGCTTGCGAGCACGGATAGACCAGACAGACAAAAATGAAACCGACGTGTTAGATATTCCCCTAAATTGGTGCGGAATATCTAGTAAATGAAATGAAGC
>RHAI01000020.1 GCA_010028705.1 bacterium | reverse complement strand
CCGCCTAATGGCACCATTCGGTGGATTTGAGCATAACTTACAGAGTCGCCGGATAGTTGATGAACTTGAAATAAAATACCCCCTATTTCCTGGTTTAAATTTATCTATTGAAATACGTGATGGATTAATGAAGCATTCGACCCCAGGGGACCATTGCCAGAATTCAACCCGTGTTATGACTTCAATTGAGGCTCAAATCTGTAATATTGCGGACGAAATTGCGTATAACAACCATGATATTGACGACGGCTTGCGATCAACTTTGTTGAATGAAAACGACATAACTCAAAATATCACCTTATGGCGAGAGGCAAAGAAACGTATCAAGAGTGAGTATGCCTCGTTAAACGATATTGAATTGAAGTATCTAATTAATAGCAATTTAATATCACGGCAAGTCTCAGACGTTGTAAACTCGACGACGGCCTTGATTACTGAAACAGGGATTCAAACGCTACAGGATTTGCAAAATCTTGATCGACCAGTGGTTCGATTTTCTTCCGATATGGCAATCTTGAATAAAGAAATGCGGCATTATTTATTTAACCAATTTTATACCCACCCTACTGTTTATCGAATGAATCGCAAGGGTCAAGAGATAATCAATTCATTGTTTAATGCGTTCACTAGTGATGAAAAATTGTTGCCTCTTGAATATCAGGATCGTATAACAAAAGGTAAAATCAAGGAGCGAGTCGTTGCCGACTACATTGCAGGGATGACGGATACGTTTGCACAGAGAGAATTTGAGGCTATTTATCAATGAAACATATTTTTATTACTGGGGCTAGTGGCTGTGTGGGGCATTATGTTACTGAACAACTTTTAAACGCCAATGATGACTGGCATCTTCACCTATTGCTAAGGAGTACGAGTAATCTCAAGTGGATTCCGGAATCCTACCCTAACGTAACCGTCCATTTTGGGAATATGGACTCGATTGAGCGGTTAGCTGATGTATTACACCAAATGGATTATGTTATGCATATTTTTACAGACTGGAGTAATTCTGAGTATGCGACACTATTAAACGTCACAAAGACACATCAGTTATTTAGCTTACTTGATCCCGATCGTATTCAGAGAATTATCTATTTTTCGACAGCCAGTATATTAGGGCCTGGCAATCAACCCATTCCTCAGGCTGGGTTGTATGGCCCTGGATATGTGAGGTCAAAGTATTATGGATTTCTTAAATTAACTGAACACCCTTTAAAAAGTAAAATTGTTACTTTGTTTCCTACGCTTGTATTTGGTGGGGATAGGTCCCATCCATATTCGCATATTAGTTCCGGTATTTTGCCGAATATTCGATATTTAAACATTCTAAGATTCATGTATTTGGACGCCCGGTTTCACTTTATGCATTCATCTGACATTGCTCAATGCGCAATACATTTACTGACCGCTGTCAATGTGAAGTCTCAATATGTACTCGGAAATTCGGTTATGACGGGTAAGGACACCATTCGAGAACTATGTGAATTTTTTAAGATTCCCGTTTTATTTTCAATAAAGGTACCCGTATCTGTCGTTTTTTTTGTAGCCAAATTATTACGGATAACAATTGCGCCATGGGAGAAATATTGTCTTGAAAATCCATATTTCCAGTACGATGTTGTAGCCCCATCAGATTTTGGGTTAACGACGAGATTCCCTAACCTACGAAGTGTGTTGAGAAACCTGGTGAACGAGAATGAGTAAAGCTAAAGATCTTTTAAAGATTCCACCTCAAGATTTGGACGCTGAGCAAAGTCTTTTGGGTTCGATTATGATTTCAAAAACGGCCTTAGCGTTAGTTTTAGGGAAAGTAAAACCAGATTATTTTTATAAAGTATCTAACGCTAATATTTTTTCAGCCATCATTTCTCTATATGAACGAAATGAGCCCATTGATCTTATTACCATTTCGGCTGAACTCAAAAAGGCCGGGAGTTTAGAGGAGTCGGGAGGGCGAGCGTATTTAGCTGAAGTAATTGACTCGGTTCCAACAGCAGCAAACGTCGAAAAATACGCCCAAATCGTAGAAGAAAAATATCTTTTAAGGACCTTGATTGATGCCGGATCAGAGATTGTCCAGACGGCATTTGATGAATCGGTTGAGCCTAAAGATGCAATGGACCACGCTCAAAAATTGATTTTAGATATATCAAAAGAAGCTGTTCGTGATGACTTTGTTCCCCTAAAGTCCGTCCTCAATACCGTATTTGATACGATTCAATCGACATATACTAATGAGGATAAGATCATTGGCGTGTCGTCAGGGTTTAAGGATCTAGATCAAATGACTTCCGGTTTTCAACAAGGAGATTTAATTATCTTAGCGGCCCGGCCGTCAATGGGGAAAACCACGTTGGCTCTAAACTTTGCGGCTAATGCGGCTATTCAAAAAAATACGCCGGTCGCTGTTTTTAGTTGCGAAATGCCCAAAGAGCAATTAGCAATGCGTTTACTATGTTCTGAGGCGAAATTGGATTCCAAACGGCTTAGAACGGCCAACTTAAAAGACCACGAATACAGGGACCTAAATCAGGCTTTTGGTAAACTCGCTGAGGCACCCATATATATTGACGATACTCCGGCGATATCACCATTGGAGTTACGTGCTAAATGTAGACGCCTTCAATTAGAAACCGATATAAAATTAATACTCATTGATTATCTTCAATTGATGCGTGGGGGGAAAAAGCGCATTGAAAATCGTTACCAAGAAATTTCCGAAATCGTCCGCGAGGTTAAGGCATTTGCCAAGGAATCTGGGATTCCAATTATTGCATTGTCTCAATTAAGCCGCGAGGTTGAAAAACGCCAAGATAAGCGTCCCCAGCTTAGTGACCTACGAGAGTCCGGCGAACTCGAACAGACGGCTGACTTAGTCATGTTTATTCATCGTGACAGCTACTATGAAGGTCAAAATGAAGAAACTGGCCCTGCAAAAATTGTGATAGCTAAGCAACGAAACGGACCAACCGGGGATGTTAATTTAATATTTAAGCGCCAAATCTCCCGATTTGAGTTGGCGGCTCCCCTGCACGTTATCCCCCAATGATCACACCCGTTTCGGTCCTACTTTTCATGTGTGTATTTTTACCGATCAGTATAACGGCGCAATCTGTTGTAACGATAAACGCTGACCTAATTGACTATTCAAATGACACGGAATCAATTACTGCAAACACAAATGTTAAACTTCAGTATCGAAGCTACACAAGTTCAAGTGACTTATTTTTTTACAACACCAAGTCATTAGAGGGCGTTGTGTCGGGATCGGTGGTTGTGACGGCGTCGAATCAATTACTAAGAGCCGATAAAATCGTCTACAACGGAACGAACCTTACAGGAGAGATTAATAATATAAATGCGATATTCGGAAAATACAGAATTTCGGGGAAAACCGCAAAAATAAATCCAGCGGAGGTCATTGTCGACCATGCGACCTTCACCAGTTGTGATGGCTCCCCTCCAGACTACTTAATTCAATCCGAACGGATATCTTTGTATCCTCAATGGGGCGTTATGGTCGCATTTAATAATTGGGTTTCCGTAAAAAACACACCAATTTTATGGCTGCCGACGTTTATTTTTGGTTCAAAAGACTACAGTTTATTGGCGTCTAATTCGTCGATTCCTGAATTTGGGGCAAACGCTCGAGAAGGGGCCTATATTCGACAGCGTCTCGGCTATTTTATCAACCCTAAAAATACTGGGGCCGCAACTATAGGGTATTCATCAAATTGGGGAGGTGTAGCGCGCCTTAATAATCTTTACCGATTTTCCGACACTATCTATTCTCAATTAGGGTTAGGGTCCAATGGCAGCGATGGATTCGATTATTCAGCCATCATTACGATCGACTTAGCTGATAAACCTCAAGTCTCCAACGATACGGATAATATTTGGGATAGCCTGTCTATTAAAAATAATATTCCTCCAATCAAACTGTCTGCCGGCACGAAATATCGCGAATACATCACCGACTCACGGGTATCAAATCCGTTTTTTATCGATTCAACGTGGACGATCAGCTCCTTTTTATTCGATGGAATCACATCACAAGGAACAAGTAGCCTTCGCCGTGTAGACGAGCTCACTTTGTCTGGAACAAGCGTTCAGTCGGGCGAGATAATTCTAGATCACGATCTTTTTTATAACTTTGCGATATTCAATGACCAAAAAATTCGAGTCGGTGGAATTTATAAATATAGGGGGTACGATTTAATGGAGTGGCAACGAGGTTTCGCGCAAGTTGCCTATAGTCTTAATAAAAACGATCAGGACTTTACATTCTCGTATTCGCAGCGATTATTTAGTAGTACAACCGAAAGTCCTTTTGAATTTGAGCGAAAATACGCGTTGCAAGGAAGCGAGATCGGTATCCAATATCAACTTATAAATAAACAAATTAATTATGGAGTTGAATTAAATTTCGATCTTGAAGCGTCTCGATGCCGGACATTTGATATTGTCATTTCTCCAAAATTTCATTGTTGGAAAGTCCCATTACGATGGAAGTCTGTTGAAGGCACAATAACGTTTGGGATTGAATTAGAATAGGAGATAGATACATGAAAAATGGCCTGGGTATCGCGATTATTTTGCTTGTGACTATATTTTCTGGAGTCGGAAAAGCACTCCAGAAGCCTCGAGGTGTATCACTTGAAATTCTTACTCAATCCTTAGTAATTGATGTTCGCTCGAAGGAGGAGTACGTATCAGGCCATTATCCCAATGCAGTAAATATTCCATTGGATACAATTCAACAGGAAATCTTACGGCTTAAAGCCGATAAACGACCAATCGTTGTGATTTGTCGATCAGGACGACGTGCTGAAAATGCAGTGGCAATATTGAAAAAAAATGGGATACCCGCTATCAATGGGATCAACCAAAAAAATTTGGAATCCATCAAATAGGATCCTTTCTATATCAATAAAAAAGGCTTAGCCAGTCCCTCTAAGTGCGTTTGAAATAGCGTTTATCGTCATCAAGAGGGTCTCAAGTATTTCGACATCGTTTGTTTTTCTCCATTTAGATAACTGTTCACATTGAATCTCGTGTAATATTTTCAGGACCGGTTCACGGCGCCGAATCGTACGACTTAGTCGAGGTCTGCGTTCTTCAAATGTACCCTTAAATAAATAGTGTAGCCAATACCGTGTTAGCGAATATTCAGATAGTATATCGGTTAAAATTGACGCGCCAATCTGACCATCTGTCACTAATTTTGAATAACGCTGCATCCACGTTACCGATGCACTTTCATGTGCCATTTCGACGTTGGTCAATGCAAAATTTAATGCCGGATAATGATCAATTGATCCCGCTAGTGCTTCCATCTTGTTGGGATACGTCTCGAATAACTTCTGAAACATTGTCCCAATCCCATACCATCCCGTGAGATTAAACCGGCTTTGACTTTGAGCAAGAGCAAAAGGAATAGCCCGAAGGTCTGCAAGTGTATTCTTACCGGTCCGGCGAATAGGACGAGATCCCATCCGGGAATATTCCAATGCGTCTAATGGTGTCGCCTCATAGAAATAGCGAAAAAAATCGGGCGAGTTTAACAGTTCTTTGTATTTAACTGTCGATAAATGGGTATTCTCTTCGATCCATTCAGGTATACCCAATGACGTAGAATTATGTTCACGGAACAAAAGTGCCGCAAATGCGCTTTCGATGCTCCACGCTGATACCGACGGAACCAAATGATTTTGAGCAATTACTTGGCCTTGTTCAGTGTATTCAAAGCCAGCGATTTCTGAATTAGCAAGACTATTTGCAATTAGGTACTTAATTGGAGCCGCTCCCCGAATTAATGTACCACCGATGCCTTCAAAAAAAATTGGTACGTACCCTTTTGAACTAAGAAATTCTGATATCTTGATTCGACTCGTCCTCATCGTTATAAAATTTGAAAATATTCCGGCGTCTTTACCTCCGTCACTGTGCCCGCACATCACTCGAACAGGAATCTTACCTATTCCGCCTCGTTGATTATGAATGTAGGTGAGCGATGCAATAATTACGGGGTTATTAAGGTAGTCGGTTAGTATCGCCACAGCATTCTGATGGTCATCAACTGTTTCAAACAGTGGAACGATTGGAACCGGACATATCGGAATCGGTGAGTTATTTGGATAAATTAATAAATCCGCCTCCCGTGCGATTAGTAGTACCTGAAGTAGATCCGATGCCGATCTAGTCATGCTTACAATAATTGACCCAATACTGTTAGGGTGTTTTATTATCTCTGTTGAGACAACCCGGAGACTTTCAACGGCATCCTTCGCGGGACCCTGTAATTCATATCGATGGGGTAAAAATGGGCGGGGCGAAAGTACTTCATGGGCAATATACTGTTGACGTCCCTCCTCCGTTAAATTTAAAAATACCGTAGTATCGCCACCACTTTTTGAAATAAGCCAAGTTAATGCATCTCGATATGATTGGCTATTCTGCCGAATATCTTGCCCAACTAAATTAAACTCAAAAATGGACACGGTTTGTCGCGCGATGTCTATTGTGTTTGCCATATGCTTCGCGCCTAAATCAACCAAGGAATCGCGTAATATGGCTAACTCAGCTAATAGTTGATCAATCGACATTTGGGTAAAACATTTTGCCAAATTAAGACATCGTTCCCTCCAAGGTTCTTCCGGAAGTTCACCACCTCGGTCGATAAAAAACTGATCAATTTCAACCGGAACCGATACTCGATGACGTGACAACGTCAATTGATTCGCCAGATCTATCAGTAATTCATGAATAACAGCTGTACATTGTGTAATATTTAATTCAATTGCCTGCCTGGTTTCCTCGGCTGTAACATTCGGATGCCCGTCTCGGTCAGATGAAACCCATGATCTAAACTTCAGCCGGGGGAAATCGGATGGTTTTGGAACCAATTCATCCGGACACCCCATGCTAACAAACGCCTCTTGGACAGAACGAATCCAAACCGATATCGCTGCTGGGAGCGTTGAGGATACCAATTCTGTAATAAATTCACGCTCAGACTGAACCGATGGCCTGTTTTGAATAAATTCACCGGTACCAAATAGGGCTTCAATGTGACTAACGTAAGAAGCTGAAATTGGCTTACTTAGTCTGTCGTCAAAAAGTAATCTCAATTGATTAATTAGCGATGGCCGTCTGGATTCCGTTGGGTGAGCTGTAAATACAACCTCAAGTGCAAGACTCCGCCATTTATCACGAATTTCAATCCAATCCACTCCGAATAGTCGAAGTGCATTGACGACCTCTGCCATCGATCCACTTACATATTCTGCGCCGACAGATTGCGATATTGCCAAGCGATATACCTGTGTCTCTTTTTGTTCAATAACATTCAAAAGCTGCATGCTCAACGATAAAACAGAAACCGCTGATTGCGGGCTAATTTCGTTAACAAATCCTCTTGAAAATGAAGAGTTGGTATTTGGCAATACCCTGGACAGGTCGCTCAGTCCAAAATTACGTAGTACAGTACCGAGGTCATGTATGATCTGGGCATAGCCAGACGATATCCTCGAAAATCCTTCGTCCAACTTTCGGGATAAAATTGATGCGATATCGCCGTGTATCACGCGGTAACGATTTTTGAAAACCGTTGAATTTCTTTTACAACAGCATCGGGACCATTGAATTCAAGCTCTCGAACAAGGTGACTCCCAACGATTGCACCGTCCGCAAATCGGCAAATTTCATCAACGTGCTCTGGAGAACTTACACCAAATCCAATGCAAACGGGAACGTTCCGAATCGATTTTATTTTTTTTACAAATCCCGGCAATGCCTTCGATAATTCACTTCGTGTACCGGTAGTACCTGTTGTAGAAATTAAATACAAAAACCCATCGGTTGATTGAACAATTTTTTTAAGCCGCTGGGGGGAACATAATGTTGACACTAATAGTATCAGTGACACGCCAGTCGTATCGGATAATGTTTTAAATTCATCGACATCTTCAATAGACAGATCAGGAATAATTACTCCATCTAATCGAGAAACACGTGCCTCTTCAAAGAAACGAGCCCCCCCAAATGCTAAAATCAAATTAATTGATGCCATAAACACAATCGGTTTTTTATAGGACTCCTTAACTCGTTTTACAACTGATAATGCACGTTGAATGGTTGGTTTTACCTCCAAACTTAATGCCCGAAAATGAGACGCTTGTATTACAGGCCCGTCGGCGATTGGATCAGAAAACGGTATCCCTAGCTCAACGATATCAGCTCCTGAGTCGAAAGCCTTACAGATCAACTGTTCAGTTACATCTTGACTCGGATCCCCAAAAGTAAAATACGGGATTAGAACTCTATCCTTCTCTTTAAAAATTTCAAATGTCATGATTTATTATTGTATTTATATCTTTATCTCCTCTACCGGAGACATTTAGGATGACGAGATCATTCTTGGAAAACGAAATTTTCTTCAGTGCCGAAAAAGCGTGAGATGTTTCTAGTGCAGGAAGTATCCCTTCAGAACGAGTGGCCCAGTGACACCCAGAAAGAGCCTCAGAATCTGTCACTGCTTCTAAAATAATTCGCCCGCTATCCTTCATAAAACTGAGTTCAGGACCAACCCCAGGATAGTCTAACCCTGCAGAGATTGAATGCGCCACTTTGATTTGCCCATCAGAATCCTGGAGCAAGTATGACATTGACCCGTGCAAAACACCCGGGGAACCGGCAAACAAAGCAGCGGAATGTTGCCCTGAATCAACACCATTTCCTGCGGCTTCCACGGCAACTAATTTCACGTCCATATCGTCTCGAAACGGATAAAAGATACCCATTGCATTCGACCCGCCACCAACGCATGCAACTACATAGTCAGGAAGGCGTTGCTCCAATTTCAAGATCTGGCGTCTGGCCTCAATCCCAATGATCGATTGAAAGTCCCGGACAATCGTGGGGTATGGATGTGGCCCAACTACTGAACCGATAATATAGTGACTATTCTCAACATTCTCTAACCAATCTCGAATTGCCTCGGTGGTCGCATCTTTTAATGTTCGAGACCCTGAAGTTACCGGAACAACTGTAGCACCCAGTAATTTCATTCGATATACATTCAACGATTGTCGCTGCACATCTTCTTCCCCCATGTATATTACACATTGCAGCCCCATTAAGGCACATGCCGTAGCTGTCGCAACCCCATGCTGACCGGCACCTGTCTCGGCGATAATTCGTTGTTTGTTGATTTTCTTAGCAAGAAGAACCTGCCCTAATGCGTTATTGATCTTGTGTGCACCGGTGTGACACAAGTCTTCTCTCTTAAGGTATAACCTTATACCTAGTTCTTTACTTATATTTTTAGCCAAAAAAAGGGGCGTTGGACGCCCCACATAATCGCGCAGTAGACTATTTAATTCGGACCGAAATGGCTTTGTTCGATAAATTTTTTTATAGACACTCTCTAGCTCAACTAAAGCTGAGAAAAGAGTGTCTGGGACGTACCTTCCGCCAAATTTTCCAAAACGGCCCGACCCCATAACTAATCGACAGTCGTTGACGCGGTAGCAGACTCAGCTGATTCTACTTTTCCCAATGCTTTAATGCTCAATCCAATTCGCTGCTCTGCGGGGATTAATTTTATTATCTTCACTTTTACAGAATCGCCTGGCTTTACAACGTCTTGAACTTTTTCTACATGATGATTCGAAAGCTCTGATATATGGATCAACCCTTCAAGATGCTCCTCAAGTTTTACAAAAGCACCGAACGGAACAGTGCGTGTGACGTCTCCAGTGACTACTTGACCTACCGCATATCGCTCAGCCACGCTCACCCAAGGATCAGATTGAAGCTGCTTCATGCCTAACGAAATTTTAAAATTCTCTCGATCGACACCCAGAACGAACACACTGACTTCCTGGCCAATTTTAAGGACTTCCGATGGATGGCCGACGCGTGACCATGAAATTTCAGATATATGAACTAACCCCTCAACACCGCCGAGATCAACAAATGCCCCAAAATCTTTAATACTGGTAACTTTCCCGACCTTAGTTTGACCTATCTCAATACCTTCAAACAGCTTCGATGTATCTTCTCGTGATAATCTAGACTTAACTTTATGGGAAAAAATTACTTTTCGACGTTTGCGGTCGACTTGTATCACAACAACCTCAAGTACCTGTCCGACGAATGAATCCAATGAATCATCGCCTTCCTTGATGACCTGAGACGCAGGGATAAACCCTTTGATCCCGTTGTACGAAACAACTAAACCACCCTCAACCTTTGAAACGACCTTTACTGAAAGTAATTCCTTACTTTTTGAGAAGCGGTTCATTGTGTTCCATGCCAGTTCGTATTCGGCTCGCCGACGGGATAGAACTGTGTAGCCTTCACGACTTTCTAGCTTCAGAATCATTACATTCACTTCATCGCCCGGCTTAACTGTATCGGCCGGTGATTCTTCAGGATCAAACCCAAATTCACCATTCAAAATGTACCCGTCGGACTTATGGCTTATATCGACTAAAACACCCGATTTTTCAACCCGACGAACAACACCCTTTATGATGTCGCCATCTTGGTAATCTAATATCATTCGTTCCATTTCCTGTTCGAATGAATTCTCAACCGCGGCTGTTGACCGGGGAGCCGTCGCTCCCTCGGCCATTAAGGCCATTTCAAACTCTGACAACTCACCAATTTTTGTAGACTTTAAAGGTGTTGAAACTTCTGATTCTGGCGCGGTCGAGTTAAAATCAACACTCTCTCTTAACTCCCCTATTTTTGTGCCTTCCGACATGACAAATCCTCCTATAAAACACGATATCGACAATACTCAATCATTAAGAAATTAAATATAATCCAAGTTTGTATACTTTAGACGATTTTAGTGCATTTGTACATTGAAGAAGCGTGTTTCAACACGTATATTCGTTACTACAAATACGGCAAAGGATTCCACGATTGATACCCCCTGTCACACTTCCATCTCGAAAAAATCCGAGGCTAAAGTTTCCTAGCCTTGGGAACAAGCACACGATTCACGTATCCGATGAGCATGTTGCGGTTTGGGAACAAACCGATCCGATTACAGACGATCACAAACTCGCTGAATCCGTATCTGTAATCGCAAGTGATTTGGGGCGATTGATAAAAGAAAGCCGCGAATCGGCCATTGTTTCGACGAAAGAGACATTAGACGATTTTGTCACCAATATCGATGTTGATACGGAGATAATTATACGGAACTGGCTCATGCGAGTTCGACCCCGCGACATCATAATCGGTGAAGAAAAAGGAGGTGATCCTTACGCATTTGATGACACCACATGGTTTATTGATCCTATCGACGGCACAAGGAATTTTATAAACGGAAGTGACGCAGTAGCGATACATATCGGAGCAATTCGTCATGGAAACCCCGTTGTTTCTGTTGTAGCGCTCCCATTTAGAGATCTTGTGTTTTCAAATCTAAATCCACCCGTTACAAGACGCACTCCCCCCTCGGGTAGTATTCTTGGAACCGAATTTAGAACAGAGGGATCAAGTGAACATCTGACACTCAATTCAATTCTCCATGACAGCGTGTCAATGCTTCATCGAAAACAGTCTATTGGTTGTAACATTCTTGATTTAGTCGTCGGCGATGTTACCGTGTTTTATAAGCCTCGGGCTAAACTTTGGGACATTATTGCACCGTTGGGATTAGCCTATCAATTGTATCCCAACCGGTTTCGGATGACGCTGACATTTGAACGGAATGGAAATATAGTGACCTCACCCCTCTTTGGTCATGGCCCTGAAGTTACCGAGTACATCAATCAACGCCATTCGATCAATTCACGAATTGGCTTAGTCATTGCCGTTCCAGCAACGGACAGCTATTTTGAGCCACTAATTATAAACAAGGTGAACAAATGCATGTCCCTGTCCTGTTAGATCCGACCGTAGAACTATTGGCCATTACCGAATCTGACGTGGTACTCGATGCTACCGTCGGCTTTGGCGGTCATGCAAGCGAGATCATAAAACGATACCCCAAACGGTTTATTGGAATGGATCAAGATCCAGCGGCCATTGAATTTTCGCATCAACGGCTTGGCCATCAGGCATTATTAATTCAAAGTAATTTTCAATCGGCAAAAATAAAATTGCAGGAAGCCGGTATTTCAGCGTTAGATAAGGTGCTAATTGATCTTGGAATTTCGTCCTACCAACTGGATCATTCCGGCCGAGGATTTTCGTTTCTGAAGTCAGAGCCTTTGGATATGCGGATGAACCCAGAGTCGGGCCAAACGGCGGCTCAATGGCTTCGAAGTTCGGATGCCACCCAGTTATCCGATGCCTTTTATCATTTTGGAGAATTGATTCACAATAAAAAACTAGTGGAATCCATTGTAATTTCAAGACGAAAAGGCAGGATCGAACGCACCGATGATCTCAATGACCTAATAAAGCGCTCGTATTATTTTGGTTCACGACCCAAGATGATGAAAATTATGTCCCAAGTCTACCAAGCCATCAGAATTGCAATAAATAACGAGCTCAATGTGATCCCGATTTTTTTTAAAAACACGTTACCAATGCTCTCTAATGGAGGCAGAATTGCCATCATTACTTTTCACTCAATAGAAGATCGGTTAGTGAAGCACTTTTTCCAAGAGCAAAAAGATTACTTTCGCCCGGTGAATAAAAAAGTAATTGTCGCTACCGATATCGAAATCCGCCAAAATTCAAGGGCTAAGTCAGCAAAATTGCGGGTATATGAACGAATCGCCAAGCACGTTTAGCTCGATTGTATCTGGGGAGGCGCAAGCTTCCTGGGATACGTCAGTAGATAAATGCGACATATTAAACCGTTTTTTTGAAGATCATGTGAATTGGGGACTGATTTCAAATGATACGCTTAAAGAAATCGACCGATGGACAGATGTCCCAACAACCCAGCAGAGTATATGCCTGCAATTGAACTCGGGACGATTGCATCGTGGCGTAGTAGATCGACTCCATCCAGCGCCTAATCACATTATTCCGTTTAAAGGAGGCGTTCCCTGTTTTTGCTGTCCGGATGTCATCCATTTTCAATGGCCAACCGAGCGAGCGATAAAAATATCATTGTCAAACCGAACGCTGTTCTTACTTCCGAATATATCCCCAATATTCAACCCTCATTTTACCATTGTCTCAGAACTTCATTTGCCGCAGACAATCGATATTCGATCGATGATTGAAATTGCCGAACTAGCTCCCAAATCCTGGGTCATCCAAAACGGACCTGACGCCGGCGCAACTAATCCATGGCATTTTCATCTCCAATTATTTTATCGATCTCACCTACCGTTAGAATCTTTTCCGTTCATTCACGACCGTAGCCATATTCTGGATCATCCGGCATTGATATATCGATATTCTAATTCAAACCGTTCTGAATTTGAGCAGGCCATACGCCATGTCGCCAAACGCTATTTAAATCTATCCGACACACGGCGATTGAACCTATTGATTTCCAAAAAGGATGGGTGTTGGATTGGTTTTTTGATATGTCGTGATACCCGATTTACCACTGGGATGTATAAAAAAGGCCAACCTGGATACGCCGAGCCTGCGGGCTTTATATCTGCCGTTGATTCAGAAACCCACGACCGTTGGAAAAAAAATAGCGTGGCCATGTATTCATCGTTGATGTCAGATATTCGCCCCATCGACTCTCAAACCCTGTCGTTTTTAGCCGATCTATAAATTGATCCGTTACATCTAGACGGTCTTCGTCGTCGGATCCAGGGCCTTGGTGACATATATCCGTTGCTGACTTAGGACCTGGGTCTCTGATAAATGGGGAATCGCGGTACTAATACTCGGTCAATATGCTCGGAGTAGCGCGTCTCCGGTGTTTTAATTCAACGACTTAGTATTTTGGCGTTTTTCGTGATCCTCGGATGAACGATTTTGTCGATGCGTATCTGAATTCCCCTTCACACCGAGGTTGATTCACGAAGTCAACAGCAACGCAAGTCAATAGCGGCAATCCGAGTGTAGCGGAAGGCACTCGAGGACGGAATAGTGGAAATATAATGCGGCTATAAGCTTCCTCAGGGGCGCCCACTGAAAGTCGTTAAGAACGGGACGATTTTATTCAGTGCTAGGGGCTAAATTTTGGCGAGCCGAACTGTGACGGTCACTAGTTCATCCGGCTTAATTATGGCTAGGCCAAGAGAAATATGGACCTCGTCAACTCTGTTCTCCACTGATAAATCGTACCCAAAATGCCCCCCCTGGGTCACAAACGCACCCCGGGTCGACAGTTCAAGTAAAAATGGCTCAACCACGGCGAAAATATTGTTCGACAGATCAGCGTCTGTCGACGCTGCCCGGATTGGCTTTACGCTTTCGATAATACTATGTTTTATAAAGTACAACGTTCTCCTAACGTGAATGTATTTCCAATACGGATTCGGATGGTCGAACCCCAGCGTCGTGGTACTGCCCCACACGACTGTTCCAATACTTTTAAACGTGCGAATGCAATTCACCCCCGCATTATTCAGGCGAATCGTTTGTTCATTGGTTAATATTATCGACGGGGTAACGCCACCTTGTATTTGCGCCACGCTACCTGATGGGTTCGTCCATGGACCAAAACTCTGATCTAATCGATTCAACATCCCAGCGACGCTAAACGAAGCGCCAATTTTATTAACAGGCGGGTAATAGACTGCGACGTGCTTTTGCTTAATTGAAGGATTGCGATTTAACCATTCGATTACGTTGTTCGGATCAGATTCCTGGGGCGCATCCAACAGCAAAATTGCCTCACGCTTGTCACAAATTTGAGCTACTACTGTCGCTAGATCACGATACATATGGGCTAATGATGGAGCGATCACGACTAGATCAAATCGCCCGAGTGTCGCAAGTGCCGCCTCTACATCCCTGGGGTTCGATACTCTAGGAAGCGGTACAAAAATAAGGTGCTGTCCTCCGTTTGCAAAGTAGCTATCTGCCGCATTTCTGTCGTCAGGCCCGAGGTCTGAGACGTTTGCGGCGAGCTCGGAGGAAGAGGATACCCAAGTTGACTGAGTGGTAGTCGAGTTCCCCAGAAATACGGTGATTGCGTGTGCAATCGGATTAATTATCGGCATTAAGTCGTGGTCAGTATTTCCCATCCCACTGGTTTAATCAAAACTAACGTATCCTGTCCAGCCGCAGTAACGAGTAATGACGAAACGAATCCACCTTCTAGGAATGTCTTCACGAATCAAATGACGATTCAAAAGCGAGTCATTTAACAGGATCGCAGCGAGTAGACGACCGCAGTAAAAGTGGCAAATCAATATGGTAAAAACGCTGTCTGGCGTCGAATGCAATCCGACTTGACGCTCCTAGAAAAACCTAAGACTATAACGACACACCAGCTCGCCGAGTGATGTTTTAAGCACCATCGATCGGACGTTTTCATGGAAACCGCCGCTTAAAAGCGGTCCAGTGTCTGCCTCAGCAGGGACTGACTTTGGCGATGAATTGAGGCTTAACAATGAGATTAAATGAATTAAAAAGCGAAAAACTAGGTATTTGCGTTTCGGGTGGACTAGACAGCAAAACGGTAGCCCGTCGATTAAAGGAAGCCGGGGCTGATGTCCTTTGCTTCACAGCGGACCTTGGCCAGCCCGACGAAAAAGACATTAATGACATTAAATCAAAAATGGCTCCATGCGGAGTTGAAACGATAATCGTCGACCTTAAACATGAGATCGCAACCGAAGCGTTACGCACAATCAAGGCGCAAGCAATGTACGATGGTGGATATTGGAATTCAACTGGATTAGGGCGAGCAGTTACCGTTAAAGGTTTGATACACGAAATGAAACGCCGAGGGGTCACTACCCTCGTCCACGGAGCGACGGGTCGAGGGAACGATCAAATGAGATTCGAACGCTATACCAATGTTCTTGCGCCGGAAATGAAAGTGTACGCGCCGTGGCGTGACCCCGAATTGCTCACTCAATTTCCGGGGCGAACTCAAATGGCAGACTACTTAAACAGTCATGGAATACAAGCGACTGTTGGCGGGAAAAAGAAGTACTCCACAGACGCCAATTTAGCCGGATTAAGTCATGAAGCCGAAGATCTGGAAAGCCTCGAGACTCCCGTCACCATTGTTGAACCGATAATGGGCGTGTGGCCTCATGCAGCTCCAGACCGTATCGAAGAGGTAAGCATTCGATTCGTATCGGGGGTTCCGATCGAGATCAATGGGATTCCATTATCTGCGGTTGAACTGCTTAAAACCGCCAACATGATTAGTGGTCGAAACGGAATATGGATGAAAAACGCGCTCGAGAATCGAATTGTAGGCACAAAAAGTCGAGGTGTTTATGAGGCGCCGGGAATGGAACTACTTGGATTCGCTTTAAGGCAGGTCTATCAAGCCGTTCTCGACAAACGATCAAATAAGTTATTTCAACATCTGTCATCCATTATTTCGGAGCAAATATACGAGGGTCGATATTTTGATCCAGTCACTCATTCGGCACAAGTTGCCATTGATGCGATTGCGGCCCCGGCATCTGGGTTAGTCACATTGGGATTGTACCGTGGAAACATGTACTTCTATTCACTAACAGAATGCCCGGCTTCGTTGTATAACGAAGCCGATTCGTCAATGGAAGCGAGTGACGGACTGAATCCTGTAAACTCTCAGGGGTACGTTGAGATACAACGGGTCGAAGCGATCGCAATGGCGAAAGCCGGGCAGATACAGGCAAACTACTAGGTACTAGAAAAAATATGGTAGCCATTACTTTTTTTAGTATGCCCAAGGCGTTTGAAGGTGTTTACGACACGATTCAGAAAAATGCAATTAGAAGTTGGATGTCACATGCCAATTCGTCAGTGTTGCTATTGGGAGACGATACTGGGGTAAAGGACTTTGCCAGACTGATTGGTTGCCATCATATTTCATCGGTTAATACCAATGATTTGGGCACACCACTTGTAAATGATATTGTTCGCCGGGCGTCAGAACACGCGATTACTGACTGGGTGGCTTACGTAAACGCAGATATCATCATCCCGCCAAATTTAGGCGAAGTCATTAACTCATTACTCCCCGAGTTTGACGGGCCGGTTGTATTTGCGTGCCGTCGTTGGGACATCGACATAACAGATCCAATCGATTTTTCAACGCCTAGCTGGTTTCATAAATTAGACCAATCCACGACGAATGTGCGCACACTTTACGGAGTAAACGGTATGGATTTATTCGTTTTTCCCAAAGGGTTTTATAATGCTATGCCTCCGTTTTCGATCGGCTGGCCAGGGGCAAAATACGACAACTGGTTTGTATGGTACGCTCGGCACAATCGGGTTCCTGTTGTTGATATTACCGATGCAATCACGTTATTTCACCAAAAACATCCGCCCGGTGGCGGAGCAACACATCCCAATAAAATGCGGGAACATACCGATAACCTAAAACATATTGGGGGTTATGGTAACTGTTTTGACATTCGGGACGCATCCCATCGAGTGGATGTCGATGGGAAAATTCGGTTCGTCAGGATGGATATTCCATATGTAGTGTTGACAATAAAGCGAATGATACAACGCTTGCGAGATTTTTTTATATTGTGATGTTCGGCACAATCGGTCGGTAAAAAGTTAATTTACTGTTGTGACATTTCAAGTCCAAGCTATTTTTTTACTAAATTATGACCCTCGGTAACAGCCCTTACATTCTTTAAAATACAACGAATGGAGCTCCAGATAATGATATTTTCGACCGTTAATCAGTCATTTAGAATCCGATCTTTATGGGTTTAGACACACGACTGGTCATTCTCCAGGCGGTAACCTCGCCCTATAAATCCTGGTTATATCATTATTTATCTGAAGACTTTCCAAATCTTCATGTTGTATATTTTTCTGAATCCGAATCCATTCGATCATGGGACACTTCCCAAGCCGATTATAATTACAACTACACAATTCTTAAGCCAGGTCCATTGGAGTCTCACAATCCTATTGCAATATCCGTTCGGTTAATCGCTGAACTTAATCGATTGGATCCCGAGATTGTCATAATCCCTGAATATGTCTATTTACCCTATTGGTTTGGACTTTTTTGGTCATTGTTTAATAAAAAACTTCTTATTTTTTTCTCGGAAAGCACTGCAATCGACAACCCAAAAAAGTGGATTAAGGAATGGATAAAACGTCAAATGGTATCGAGGTGTCATTGGGGAATAGCTCAAGGTTCCAGAAGTGCCGCTTATATGGCAACACTCGGAATGAATCCATCCAATATTACAATTAAAGGGTATTCAACCAATAATCAGATGTATGCGACTGGTGCTGACGCCGCAAGCGTGGACAAGGCCTCTATCAAACTCGGACTAGGTTTACTGGAAATTGTAATACTATATGTGGGCCGATTGGCTCCGGAAAAAAACATACCTCGGTTACTTACCGCATTTAAAACTATCGCGACGGAAAATCTAGCGGTCAGTCTGCTTATTGTCGGGAACGGGCCACTTGAATCTGAGTTGCATAATCAGGTAATGACGGAAAATATTCCACGAGTGGTTTTCCATCCGTTTGTCCAATCGACTGATGTTCCAAAGTTTTATGGCATAGCCGATATATTTATTTTACCCAGTTTGCGAGAACCCTGGGGACTCGTGGTTAACGAAGCGATGTCGGCTGGAGTCCCTGTTGTCGTTTCAAATCGGGCCGGAAGCGCCGCCGATTTAATATCCCCTGACACAGGTATCATCATCGATCCGATGGATACAGACGAGATATCTCGGTCACTTAAATTTCTAATTGACTCCCCGAGCGAACGACTGCGCCTGTCCGAAAATGCCAGAAAAAAAATCGGCCACTTCTCATCTAAAAACTCGGCTAAGCGTATGGCGGAGGGAATAGAGCGTGCCCAAACGTATTATTATCGATAAATATATCGCCGGTTTTTGGGCAACTATATTCTTTCCATTGGAGTGGTTGTTAGGAAAATTACCCACGTCGGAGCCCACTAAACTCGCAATCATTCGATTTGACCAATTGGGTGATTTCTTGGTCAACCGCGTTGTTGTGGATAGTTTAAAATGTACTCAAAGAATCCTACTGATCGTGAACACGTCGGTTCAAAATCTTGCGGCCATTGTTTACCCGGATCTGGAGATTTTAGCAGTAGATTTACCGCGTTTTAGGCATAATCCGTTGTATAGGCTTCGAACGCTATTCATAATTCGCCGTCATGGAATACGGACAATTATTCATCCCGTGTATTCAAGGCATCATTTTATCACCGACGCGGAAGCTGTGTTGAGATCCACTTATACAAAAAATAAAATCGGATTCTACGGCGAAGATGGGTATAACGGAGTGTTACTCTTGTCACGATTAACGGGAGTATTTTATTCACAACTTGTGAATACCGACAAACTGTTTGATGGCGATAAGGCAAAAGACCTTGTAACGGCTTTGGGTATTAAAATAGTCTCCCAAACTGAACATACCAACTATGCTTCACCAAATTCACCAATTGTTATCATTCCAAAACCAACGTCAACATTACGAGAATGGCCGATGAAAAACTGGATCACTACAATCGAATTTTTGTTAAAATACACATCCAATCCAATCGTCATGTGCGGCGAGGTCCCCAACGAATACTCGCGAGGCATCTCAAGCCATTTTAACGAAAAAATCATTGATTTGTCTGGCAAAACAACACTTTCTGAATTTATGATGCGTCTTGAGACGTCATCGTTGTGTATCGGAATTGAGGGGGGCGGAATACATATCGCCGCCTATCACAATGTCAAAACCATCGTTATCACTGGAGGTGGTCACTGGGGGCGATTCCTTCCATACCCCAATAACGATACGCTTGTTGTGGCTAATCACAGCATGCCCTGTTACGGATGCCGATGGAAATGTATCTACTCGGGCGAGGAAAAAGGTAAATGCGTCAGCGAGATTTCGGCAGAAAAAATTATTAGTATCATTAAAGGAGTTCCTCTCAATTGGAAAAAAAATATTCACACTTACTCGTAAATTACTGTTTGAAAATATCACCCGGAGATCGTGTATTAATTAAGACGAGCACACTTGGCGTATCATTGGCGGAACGAGTGCACGCCGATGTGATACGTTTAGGGGGGGTCCCTATTATTCAAATTTCCACCAGCCAAATTGAACGACAAGTCATCGAATCGGGTTCTCAGAGTATTTGGAGTGAGGCACACCGTTCGTATGAACGAGCCGTAAATAATTTCGAGGCTATTTTAACAATCGCTGCACCGGAAAACTCTCGAGCGTTAGCCTCGATTCCGTCTCAAGTGATGGAAGAATATACCCTATTCGGTACTACCACGAAGAGATTGTTTATGGAGCGAAGTGGCACAGGCGCTCTTCGGTGGGCACTCTGTCTGTATCCCACGCCATCATTAGCGCAAGACGCAGGAATGAGCACCAATGAATTTACGGAGTTTTTAGTTAAGGCTTGCGGCCTGGATTTAGACGATCCCGCACAGTATTGGCTCAATATTAGCGAGAAACAATCTCGTATAGTCGATTTTTTGAATAAAAAACATTCAATCCGATACCGTTCGGATGACCTCGATATTACATTTTCAGTGTCTGGGCGACGATGGATTAATTCGGATGGACGGCGAAATATGCCGTCCGGAGAAGTGTTTACATCCCCTGTCGAAACTTCAGTAAATGGGTATGTCTATTTCGACTTTCCAGTACTTTACGAGGGCACTGAGATTTCAGGCGTTAGGTTTGAAGTCAACGATGGTACCATTGTGAATTACAGTGCATCGACCGGGGGTGACGCTCTCGAGCGAATAATGGCCATACCGGGCGCTCGCCATTTTGGTGAAGTAGCCATTGGAACCAATCAAAATATCCAGCGACATATAAAAAATATTTTATTTGATGAAAAAATCGGGGGTACCATTCACATGGCGATTGGTGCATCCTATCCTGAAACGGGCGGCACGAATCAATCGGCCATTCATTTAGATTTTATCGCTGATATGAGAAAATCTGGAGAAATCTATGCCGACGGTGAACTGATTTTTCGAAATGGAGAGTTTATTTTTCCTTAGAAAACCAGCGATTTACATCCCGTAACCCCGATATTAGTTCCGGGATACCTCCTCCGCCCACCCAGAGATCACCTTCCGGTAAGGCAATCGATCGATCAAGTACGGCGTTACTGCCCGTCACCGCGCCTAATACTGTTTCAACAAATCGAGCAACGTTCCGGTTTAATATGACTGCATCCGGATGGTCGGGTGCCAACCATAGGGGTTGAGACGCCGCTCGCAGATGTGGCATGGAAAATTTAGCGTCGGGTATAATTTTAGAATTAAACACCCAATTTACAAAACGTTGAAGGCCATCACGGGGATCATTAGTAATGCGGATGCGATCCACACTATCGATTCGGCTTTTTAACACTCTATTAAGGAGTTCAATGCTCGCGAATGCAACTGGCGACGAGTCAAATATTCCTGCGTTGAGCGATTTTATGGTTGAATTTCTTCGCCTGTTGATTTTAGGAGTCGTAATCATTTTCGAAAAAATATCCGATGGTTTATCCACCCAAAAAAACGCCCGCCACGCCGGATCAATCACCCGATTGGATGTGCGATCATATAAATGACAATGCACTAGATTACGTTCAGCGGTGCTCTTTTCGTACACGGCCACAATATCAACATCAAACGCGGGATTAATCGTTTTTAAAAACAAGTAATAAATAAGTGATGCACGGTTACACATACCAACTGGAAGAAAATCGTCGGTAACTTTAGATGGCAATCGTCCGATTCCCGAATTATCTCGAACGGACCCAATATAAGCTTGTTTCATCACCGAACGAGTGATCGCCAAAAACTGATTGGCGTACGCACGACTCAATATCACCTCACTTAAATCAGCCGGACGACTTCGATATCCTTCGGCATCCATAACGTGGTGGGCGCGTTCAATTGTCTGAAATGGACGCCTGGAACTTGACGTTACTACTGGCTCGACGATGGAAAAGGCGGCTTTTCGGGGACGAGCACCGAGCACGTTTTTAGGTAGGCCATTTTTTCGATGTGGGGTTGAAAATATATTTACAAAATGAGGTGAACGATTTGGTATTTTAGGCATTTCAATCGAATTAAATCAAATTACTTTTGTCAATAAATAAACAAAAAATAATACTTTTTAAGATTTTAAATGTCAAAGAAACATTAATCTGGACGTAACCCATCCGGAAAGATACACTCAAATTAATACTAATTAGAACGTCCCGGAGGAAATTTATGGGCTTAATGACAGGAAAAAAAGGCGTAATATTTGGAGTGAGTAACAAGCGAGGGATCGCATACGCAATCGCCGAAAAACTGTTTCATGAAGGAGCCGACATTGCATTTACATACGCGGGCGACATTATGAAAGATCGAGTCGAGCCCTTGGCCGCTGAAATGCAGTCGAAACTTTGTATCTCCTGTGACGTAAACAATGAAGCCGAAATCAAGGAAGTATTCAACCAATGTAGAGCGGTCTATGGAACTATCGACTTTATTATTCACGCTGTAGCCTTTGCGAATCGTGAGGATTTAACTGGAAATTTTTCGGATACGAGTTTTGAGGGGTGGAATCTGGCGCTAGGCGTCAGTGCATATTCGTTAATTCCTATGGCTCGTTACGCCAAAGACATGATGAATGACGGCGGTAGCATCGTAGCGCTGTCATATCTTGGCTCTGAACGTTCGGTTCCAAATTACAACGTAATGGGTGTGGCCAAAGCGGCACTTGAAGCCAATGTGAGATATTTGGCATCGGAATTTGGGCCCCGTGGAATTCGAGTGAATTCACTGTCAGCCGGGCCAATTAAAACGCTCGCAGCTAAAGGGATCGATGGATTCGACATACTATTGAAGGTTAATGCGGCACGTTCACCAATGAAACGAAATGTAACTTTAGACGAAGTTGGGAATGCGGGGCTTTACCTGTGTTCGGATTTGTCGAGTGGTGTTAGCGGCGAAACCCATCACGTCGATTGTGGTTATCACTCAGTGGCAACTACAAAAGCGGATGCACTCATTATTGGAGTTCAAGCCGACTAGCACCTTGAAAAAATCAGCAGCGAATTACTACTCAGCGATCGTCACTGCAGGGGTCGATCTCTTCCGAAAACGCTATTTATTTTTGGCCGCAGCCGTTTCCTTCTACACGTTGCTTGCGGTGATCCCACTGTTGGCAGTTGTTGCCTCCATCGCATCATATATTCCATTTGAAAATATAAATTGGCTCCGCCTAATCCATGTCGCGGTCCCATCGCTATTATTGGAAGATCGTGAGATTCTCGATTTTTTAACTGTCAACCGGGGTGCCTATGGGGTGTCTGGATTTGCCGTTGCTTATATGCTGTCACTTGGACTATTTCGAGCTATCGATCATGCATTGCATTCCGTGTTTGAATTTCCCTCTCGGAAAATAAACGAGTATATTCGCCTACAATTTGTTCTGTTCCCCATTTTTATTTTGGGAATGATAACTGCTTACATATTAGCCACCTCGTTATCCTCATTTTTGGGAACAATCATTACCCTTCCGATTTTCACCAACAGCGTATCACAGTATGTCATTCACACGATCCATAGCGTGACGAGTTTTTTTGGATTCGTAACAATGTTTTCCTTCCTCTTTACCTTGTATCATGTTCTCGCGCCGCGCCGAAAAAAGCACCTAGACCATTCGTTGGTAACAGCTCTCCTCGGATCGTTTATTCTCACACTTGTACGCCAACTGTTTATTATCTATTTCTCGTTTGTATCAACCGCCAAAAATATTTATGGCACATTCAGCAGTGTTTTTGGATTCTTATTATGGGTGCTGGTGGCGTATACTGCGATTCTTTTTTGTGGGCGGGTGTTATACATAGTCGAAAAACGACGATTGAATTAACCGACATATCTTTCCAAATCATTAACGCCGTCTGAGGAGTTTTTTTTGGGCCCCTGGTATGACTGTTATTGTCGTTGTGAGTTCTTGCTGTTTTTATCATGGATTGTCTTGTCATTGTCATTAGTCATTGTCATTGTGATGTTTTGCTGTTACTGTTGTTGTTGTTCTTGTTC
>RHAI01000190.1 GCA_010028705.1 bacterium | reverse complement strand
AGTAACGACGTTTCTGTATTTTATCTACTTGATGCTGTTAAATAGACCTACTACAACCGCCGCCCCCGTCAAAATCTTGTACCAATTATCGCCCAGCCAGTCGTCAGGTTTCCCGATGGTCACAATTAGCGTATCCCCATGTTCGATCACCGCCATATTCTGAGTCGCTCCGTTTGCCTTAACCAATTGATATGATTTCCCAGCAGTCCAACCCAACGCCTCGGAACTCGTTTGTGCCTTCTTGAGATCGATCAAATTTTTGCCCTGGTCGTAAAACGCCAGATAAATCGGCTCTGGTTTTGATTTCGCAATATCTACAACCAAAATATCGCCGGGGAGGAGCTTTTCATCGGGGTTCAACACTGTCTTTTGCCCAACGGTATTAATCCGATACGCCTGAAACGGTTTCCCTGCGGTCCATGCCATGGCTTCGGCCAGCGTCTTGGCGGGTTTTACTTCGATGGTGCCCGTTTCGGAATTGGCGAGGGAGACAAAGTAGCCGTCGGTTTTGGCGTCGGGTTTTTTGAGGGAATCGACCTGAACCGTCACGATTGGGTTTTGAACGTATTTGGCAAATTCGGTTTTGAGTTGGGTGTCGAGTTTTTCTAAGGCCGTTTCGCCCACTTTATAGCGGCCAATTAATGGTAACGATATTGTGCCGTCGGGGGCTACGATTTGGCGGGTGTTGAGTTCTTTTTTGTTGAGGATCTGAACCTCTAAGGTGTCGCCGGGTTGGGGGGTGTAGGCCATGGTCAGTAGTGGAATTGTGGCGATTAGCGTTGTAGTGAAAATTGTTTTTAGAAATTTGGACATTTTAGAACCCCTTTATGATTTGAATTTATTGTTGCAACCGAATATTCACCCACCCACTAAACAAAAGCTCCGACTCCGACCGCAACTGATTCACCTCATCCAATTGGCCTTGAAGTGCTTCGATTTGTTGATCAATTTGCTCCAATTTCTCACGCTGTTGAGTGTTAGACTCTGAGTTGCTCAACATTTGGCGACCGAGTGGCGTCAGCCCGTCGGCGGGGAATTCGATTTTGTGTCGTTTGGCTTCAAGCTGGTTGAGACGAATTTTGAGCTTGGCTTGCTGTTGAAGTGCTTGTTTTTGTGCGGCGTAAAAGGACTCGTCGAATCCGATTTCGACAAGTTGCTGTCTAGTTGCATAGTGGAGACGGAGCTCGTTCCCGACCTGTTCGATTGCGTGCCATTGGGAATCAGACTTAGTTGAATCAACTTGGGTAATTCCTGTCGATTTTGAGTTTGTTGCATGGGCAAACGTGAGTTTGAGGTTTTTTGGAAGGTATACGATTCCTGAAACTAGAACATCGTCGGGGATACGTTTCAACAGCTGGTCTCGAGTCTGTTTGTCGAATTGGTATTTGTCGATTTTGACTGGATGGCGGGTCTTGAGTAGATGGACTTTTTTAGTCGTAATGTCAGCGGTCAGTTCATCGGACAGCGTCACAACGGCAAGAGAAAAAACTCGAGTCATGGGCGAGTCGGTGTGAGACGCGGCTTTGTCTGTGAGGTGAAAGGATGTTGCGTCACTCATGGA
>RHAI01000189.1 GCA_010028705.1 bacterium | reverse complement strand
TATCCTCTCGACAAAATCCGCCTTTTTCAATCCAGCCGTAGAGGAGTGCGCGCCGAATATCGTTTCATATTCGGCCACTAATTCGGGCAGTTTCCGTTTCTTGATTTGAGAGGATTGGTGCTGTTTCTTCGGAATTATCCATTTGGCGGAATGCATCTTCGCGTGGGTCTCGCAGTAATACTCGGCGGATGGATTTTGTGGGGGAATCCATTTGGCGGTTTTTAAACAAGCGTGTTCCGTTTTCTGGCCCTTTTTCCCCGCAGTAATCTGTTGGGTGCATAATAGCGGTGTGGTATTGGGGGAATCGAGTGTGAGGAGATTGGCGCAAGTCCATCCCGCGACCATCCAACTCTGGGTTTTTGGATTGACGTCGAATACACAATAGGCTAGATTCTTGATGCCGACATCGAAACTGACAATGCGCGTTCTTGTATTCATTTGTTTGAAACATGAATCTCCTAAAGACACATGTTTAACTGGGTTTCTCTGCACGATTGTTTGAGAGGATGGATATTAGTGTTGTTGGAACATGCTTTTGGCGTATCCGATGACGGCGCAAGCGATGCGTTTTCCGGAATTGCCGGTGGTTAAACTGGCGGCGTCGGCTCCTTGGCCGCAATCGTCTTCGTCGGCGTGTATAATGAGCCCGCGACCAATGATATTGGCTTTGGTTCCTCTCAACTTGATTTGGTCGTCGGTCATGCGATAGAAGGCGCAACCATTTGCATCCGTCGCTAAATTGCCTAAATCGCCGACGTGCCGGTTTTTCGTGCCGGGACATCCGTGGGGTTTGCCGTATGGATTGAAATGCGCACACATACTCTCGCATTGGTCGGACAAATCGCCGGCTTCGTGGATGTGGAATCCGTGTAAAGCGTTTTTCTTCAGGCCCTCGAGATGAATATCTATATGGACGCCGCCTGCGGCGGCGTCTTCGGTGAATAACACAGTCCCTTTGATTTTCTTACCGTCGAATACGGCGATGGCTTGGACTACAACACTCATTCTATTATATAGAAAACACGATTACGATTTTTCTATATGATTATTGTCGGGGTTGTTTCTGCAATTTCAATAACTCGTCCTGGGATACTACCGGCGTCGCCATGCGAGCGACCAACTGTTCGCGCGACAGGTAATCCGCCTTTAAATCACTTGCGAAATTGCCAAATGCGTTGGGTGGCTGCATAAATGAAGCGTATTGGGCCGGTTTTCCCGCAGTGGAGAAAAAGGGGACAAACCCGTTTTTAACCCCCATGCCTTGGACGTCGTAATAGCCCGCATCCGTTGCGGTTTCGACGAAGTTCTGTTTCATAATCGCCGCCGCATTTTGTGTTAAATAGTTGCGGTATTCCCAATTGCTGGCGACACCGCTGGATTTCAACAAGGATTGGTTGGCGACGGCCTCGGGTTGCCATGAAGCGATGAGCGCACGGCCATCCGACATGAGAGGCGGGAATCCGGGATAGATATTATTTGCAGCATAACCTTGCGAAGACCGGGGCAACTCTTCGGCGGTGGGATGCACAATGGCGATTTGTTGTGTTGCAATTTCCTCTAA
>RHAI01000188.1 GCA_010028705.1 bacterium | reverse complement strand
GATATCGTTATTGATATCAACAAAGTCGTTTTAGCCGCCGACGGGATTATGTGTTATGTTGTTCGCCGGAGAGAGAGGATGATGAATTCGCGTGCATAGGGTTATCGACATATATACTTGCGTGGATTTCGAGTAATTGTTCCAGAATCGCCATTCGCATATAGAGGCCATTCTCCACTTGTCGGAAATACGCCGCGCGCGGGTCTTTATCGACTTCTTCGGCGATTTCGTCTAAACGGGGGAGAGGATGCATAACAATCATTTGTTGTTTCGCCCGTTCCATCCTCTCACCATCAATCGAATAGTCGCGCCGATTTGCCATTACGGTTTCGTATTCAAATTCGGTTGCAAATCGCTCTTTTTGGATGCGGGTCATATACAACACATCGCATAATGGCAATGCTTCATCGAGGGACATTGTGTTTATCAACACTTGATGCCCGTTGGCAATTTGAATATCCGCCAACATTTGGGGGATTTCAAGCGACTTGGGCGAGAGGAAGATAAAGCGCACATTTGCCAACAGTCCGAGCAAATACACAAGCGAATGCACGGTCCGGCTGTTTTTCAAATCGCCCACAAAACACACGGTGATTTCGGTTAAGGGCGAATCGATGTTCAACCCGAACGCGGCGAGTTCCTCGTAAATGGTATAGACATCCAACAAGGCTTGTGTAGGGTGTTCGCCATTACCATCACCCGCATTGATTATCGGAATGCGAGACGCCTTGGCCGCGCGATGGGCGGCCCCCCTTTCCGGGTGTCTCAACACGATTGCCTCCGCATAACACCCCAATGTGCGAATGGTGTCCTCTAACGATTCACCCTTTTTAGAACTCGACGCGGCTTCGGTGAGGGAAATCACATTGCAACCTAATTTATGTGCCGCGGCTTGGAAGGAACAATTTGTTCGGGTAGATGGTTCGTAAAACATATTGACTACGGTCTTGCCTTGGAATCGGGTCGATACCGATGATTCCGCCGACTCGGTTCTGAATCGACGCGCATTGGCAATATATCGAAACACGTCGGACTTTTTAAATTGACTGGCAGAAATGATGTGATGGAGACTATTCTTCATTGTATAAACACTCAATAATGCGGTGTGTTTATATCATTCGCCGAATCGTCTTTTCTCTTCACCTTCGCCCCTTCATTCGCCCTTTACCCTCCCTATGTTCCACCATTCCCAACACAAATACCGTTCATTTTATGTGTTCCGATTTGCTGGGTATATAGAAATGGAGTATTCCTACAGTATTCAAACACATTTAGAGGATAATAACTATCAAGAACAATGCACCCTTTGTTGTTGCATTTCCCTGTATGTATTCAATTGCGGGGTTAAACTCGGATATTACCAAAACGACACATATTATGCCCTACCATTATGGTGCGGAATTTACAATTGTAAATAAAACGGCTATTTATTCGGAGAATGAATCGAGTAGAACAAATGACGTCTTTGGAAGCCTGCGGCTTTTATGCGTCCCGAGCCCGGGGTTTTGCGATTTACTTATCATAATTCTGCTAACGATGAGGGAATCCGAGACACGCTCATCGAGATACACAACTATTCCGCAATGGCG
>RHAI01000187.1 GCA_010028705.1 bacterium | reverse complement strand
AGCCAAGATTAAACTAAGTAAAAACAAAATCGCCGAACGTTTACCGAAACCCACCGGAAAGATCATTCACAAGGCATCAACCTACTACATGAATAACCGCAAAATATCCATCGAGAAACTATCCAAGTTATTCCAACCTTACCGACAAGAAATCCTAGACAAATCCGATGAACTCACGTATGACAGCAAAGATGGTGTGGACTTTGAGCTATTGACACACCAGAAAGCCGTGCGCGATTATTTGAATTTGATGACACCCTATCGTGGTCTGTTGTTGCTTCACGCCCTCGGTTCTGGTAAGACGTGTACGTCAATCGCTATCGCCGAAGGTATGAAAACCGAGAAGCAAATATTTGTAATGACGCCTGCATCGCTGAGTAAAAACTTTTTTTCGCAGCTCAAGGATTGCGGAGATCATTTGTATCGTAAGAACCAATATTGGGAATTCGTTTCCATTGTCGGTCAGCCCGAGTATGAGAAACTGCTATCTACGTCGCTGTCGCTTTCTGCCGCCTATATCCAAAAACACAAGGGTGCCTGGTTGGTGGACGTGAAGAAACCACCCAATTTCACGGATCTCAGCACTTCCGAGCAGAATGCTATCGACGAACAATTAGATGTCATGATACAGAATAAATACAAGGAGATTCACTACAATGCGCCGAACATCCAGCGGATCTTCTCCGAGTTATCGAAGGACAATACTATAAATCCATTCGACAATACCGTTGTTCTCATTGATGAGGCGCATAATTTCGTGAGTCGCATTGTGAACCAGATCAAAAAACCGACCAGTATTTCGTACATGTTGTACGATTACCTCATGAAGGCGACCAATGTCAAAATCGTCATGTTGACCGGCACGCCCATCATCAATTATCCGAACGAGATCGGTATTCTCTTTAATATGCTGCGCGGGGCGATCAAGACATGGACGTTCCAACTGCGTATCAAGGACACAGTGACTACAGAGACGATTCTCCAGATGTTCGCGGATGCGAATTTCAACACGTATGATTATATCGCGTACAACAATGGATTGTTGACGATAACTCGCAATCCGTATGGTTTCGTGAACGTACAAAAACCGGCGAGGACTGGTAAAATCGCCGATGGATATGCTGGTGTGCGATTGGACGAAACGGGCAATATTTCGGATGTGGATTTTCAGAGGATGATTGTTCGCATTCTTAATAATAACAAGACTGAGGTTGTCGAATCCGCTACAAAGGTCGTTATCAACAAGGCGCTGCCCGATGACAAGGATTCGTTTTTGGGTATGTTCGTAGACACCGATTCCGAAATCATCAAAAACAATGATTTGTTTACGCGTCGTGTTCTCGGACTGACCTCGTTTTTCCCAAATACACAGGATAGTTTGTTGCCGTCCATTGTGAAGTGGGAGGATGAGGAGGGCAACGAGCGTGACTATGAGGAGGTCAAAGTGGAAATGAGCGACTACCAATTTGCGGCGTATGAGAAGATCCGCGAAATTGAACGCAACAAAGAAACGTCCCGGCAACGGAACGAAAAGAAGGCGAAGAAGGGCGATGATTTGTTTAAAACTACGTCGTCATATAGGATCCGGT
>RHAI01000186.1 GCA_010028705.1 bacterium | reverse complement strand
AGCAAACCGACAAAACGCAAATACATCAACATCGATACTAATTTTCGCGATGATTATTCCGACTACAGTTCGACCGCTCTCGCATCATGCACTGTCTCATTGCCCGACAGAATCAATGATGTGAAGGCGATGGTGGTAAGGAACGCCGAGATTCCGATGACGATTTACAATATATCCGCCGCGATTGGCAATAATACCTTCCAAATCGTATCCGGGGCAAACTCCACTATGGCGACAATCCCGGATGGAAATTACACGGATACTTCGGCGTTTGCAACCGCAGTAAATGCTGCCATACAAGCACTCGCAGTCGGTTATCGCAATTTGCGGTATTCGGTTGCCAGCAATAAATCCGTGTTTGACACATCCAGTGGAACATACACTGTCAATTTCGCGGTGTCGGCAACTGGCGCGGCCGATGCATACAATCTCAAGCGGAAAATGGGCTGGGCTTTCGGATTTCGCCAATCCAGTTATACAATCACAACTAGCCCGAAGACGTCGGAGGGATTCATCGATTTAACCGGACTGAGATATTTGTATTTAGTGGTAGATGAATTCACGAGAGGCAATCAGAACTCTTTCATTGCGCCGTTGGCATCCTCTCTCGTTCGCAAGAATATATTGGCGAGAATTGCGCTCAACAAAGTTACATGGCAATTCGGCACAGTAATAACGGCGAACAATTTCAATGGATATCTTCTCAGCGACCATCGCACCTATTCCGGCAAAGTCGATATACAGAAATTCATACATCCTCTCATTCTATTTGATTGAACGAGAGGATGAAAATCGCGGTGTTGATTCCATCGACATCGAAAGGTCGCGAATGGGGGTCGGTGAAAGACTCCTACTTATATATCCACACACTCAAGACGTTCATACTCACCTATGACAAGGAGCATGAATACAGGTTCTACATTGGAATCGACCGGTCCGACAGAATCTACGACAATCCGGAAGTGAAACAGTATTTAGAGAGGATGATGGCCATTATAAAAAACACATCCATCGAGTTCGTCTATATGGACGGAATCGACAAAGGGCATTTGACGGTCATGTGGAATCGTCTGTTTCAAAAGGCGTATGACGACGCGTATGATTATTTTTTCCAGTGCGGCGATGACATCGAATTTCGGACGAACGGATGGGTGAATGATTGTATCCAGACGCTGGAGAGCGCAGGTGGAATGGGCATGACCGGCCCAATTAATAACAACGCCCGCATTCTGACACAAAGCTTCGTGTCGAGAATGCATATGGAATTATTCGGCTACTATTTTCCAGTTGAAATCGTGAATTGGTGTTGCGACGACTGGATAAATGAAGTCTATATAAATTTATCGCGGTTTTATCCTCTCAAACAACACTGTTGTGTGAATGTGGGCGGAAATCCTCGGTATGATATCAACAATGAACCGAATTTTACGACCCGCCGGTTTAACGAGAGGCTGGTCAAACTAAGAACGCATTCCTCTCAACTGGCGGACCGGGATGCGAGACGAGCCGTGGAAAAATTGAAGTCTTTGTCGGTATAATAATAACATTAACACATTTATTATTATCTTTATAATCAATCCCACAATGAAC
>RHAI01000185.1 GCA_010028705.1 bacterium | reverse complement strand
AATACTATTATAAATGTCTACAATTCGCACGACATAACAAATATCCGTTTGTGTTTATAGCGAGTAACTCTGGTGCCGAGATTAAAATCAACGAAACGGTTAAACATGTATTGAAACCACAATTAGGTTCTGACGGACAACTTCAGTATTTGTATCTGGAACCGAGTGAATTTGATCGGTATAAATCGGAGGTTCTCGGTACATTTGTACCGGAACTCGGACACTACAAGATCACGTGTGTGAATAATCCGGGTTTAATGAATCTGGACGGCAGTGCACTCCTTGTATCAGAAATGGCGAAAGCGCGCAATGATATTCTTACGATTACATTCGTCGTCGAGAGAACGGTTGGTGTTGGTGCGTATCTGGCAAGGTTGTCAGAACGCATCGTCCAGAGGCGTGATTCACCGATCTTATTGACTGGTTATCAAGCGATCAACAAAGTTATGGGCCAAGAATTATACGACAGTAATATACAATTGGGCGGAACCACTGTTATGGGTAACAATGGAATTACACACAAAACAGTAGATACGACATTGGAAGGTGTCGAATATATCAAACGACTATTGTATTATACGGCATCTGGTTCTCCAGTTCCACCCGTCATAAGAACAATTATCGATGGGAATTCGTTCTGCGAGACAATGGACCAGTATGCCAAGAATGTTATTACAGGCAGGTGTTTGATAAACGGAAGGCGATATGGATTGATTTACCCCGTCGACGAAATCACCAGTAACTTTCGTCCGTGTGATCCCGCCGATTTGTCGTCAGCCGATCAAACGATCATGTTGTCGCCGAATATCCTATACCCTGATACCAGCTATAAAATTGCGAAAACAGTTCGTGATTGTAATGTGGAAGGTATAGAACTATTGGTGGTTGCCAATTGGCGCGGGTTTAGTGGCGGAACTAGGGATATGTACGACAATGTATTGGATTTCGGTTCCATGATTGTCAGTGAACTTACGTATTTCAATCAGCGAACAATTATTTATGTTCCACCCAATGGAGAATTGCGTGGTGGAAGTATGGTCGTATTTTCCAAGAGCATCAATCGCGAGACGATTCAGTTTTATGTATCTGCATCAGCGCGCATCAATGTTCTCGAAGCAAGTGCAACCAAGGAACTGAAATACAAGGCACCGGACAAAACCAAATACGGAAAACTACACGGAATTAGCGACGAAAGATTACTAGAAAGCATAGCCACTATGTATGTGGAGTTGAACGACACAATCAATCCGGAAGGAAAGATATTGGGTAAATACGAAACCATTGTCGATGGAGTTGTAGAACCGAATGAACTGCGAAAACTAATATAGAGAATAATGTCGTTAATATGTATATGGAAAAGCTCGGATTCGGCAAAGAGTACTTCGAGATTGGTAAGAACGGATGTTCTCCCTTCCAGACTATGTTGGCGTATTTAGGTGGTTCTGCTTTCCAGACGGTCGTGGATAATCCCGTCACCGCCTACCGTCAGCTTATCCAGCAGTACGCAAAGGATTTGAACGGAAAGACTGTGGATCCTAAAGTCGCTCGCATGGAGGCAAATGCGGTGTTTCGCAATGCACCCATGGCGGCGTCATTGTCTGGACTTGGACCTCGCCTCAT
>RHAI01000184.1 GCA_010028705.1 bacterium | reverse complement strand
TGCGACCTTCTCTGTGAGGACGACCAATCCCAGGAGGATCAGCGTGATCGACATCGACACGTCGATCACCACGTATTGGAACATGCGCATGTCAAACGCGCCGGTGACTAGGCACATGATCACCGACGCCACACCGAATGCGACTAGGACGTCCTTCAGCAGTATCGCAGGCGTTGGCATGACGTCGTACGCGTGGAAGCTGTGTCGGTAGGCGAGGAGGCGGCACAGCTTGATGAGATAGAGTGGGGCGTCGTATTGGAACATGTGTGGGGGGCGACCACCGGACTGTGTCGGTGGATTGATGATGAATGCTGGGTCTTTGTACAGGGGCTCATCGGTCACAATGTTTTTGTAACCTCGAAGATTCGTTACGTCGCGGTCCGACGGGTTAGTGCTATGGACTGAAAGTGGATAAAAGTCGAGCCTACATGAAACATCAGTTGTGCTGTTGTTTTTCATATCATGGATGAAGTCAATTGTTCCAAGTATGCTGAGCCCGTTAATATCATCGAGTGCCCTCAAGAGGCCTATGAACTCTTTATAAAACTCGCTATTACTCTCACTCTTTTTGTTTAGGGAATTTATTGATCTCATAGCTTGAGTGAAATATCCCGAGCCAATGTCGGTTTGATGCATGTAGAGTACATGGGCTATACAATCGCGTTGAAACTTAGCTTGCTCGTCAGAATTCTTTACAAGCTTTGTGTTCACAACCCGGTCGGTGATTATCTCAGAATACGGGCTGGTTCCCTTATAGCCGGGGCCGTTGACAAGTTCATGAATTTTAGGGTAAATATTTGTAGGGTTTAACGAGTCACTGTTTTTGATACAATGTCCATCTCCACAAAATGTGTTCAGGTATTTCTCGTATTGAGCTCTGTAATTCTTCAAATCCGTGAGGTCAATGTATGGAATCTTAGGGGGATCGTTTGCTTCTACTTGGGATATGTTGAGCACCCCGAATATGGCAACCTTGAGCTTTAAATTGGGACCGCCACCTATTACACCTCGAATCTGCTCTAATATCTCGCTTTTCGGAGGGGTGTCGCTCAGGATGGGAACCTTCAATGAATTGAAGCAGTTGCCATTTTCTGGATTGCAATAGTATTTGAAGCAACTGTCATTAAACACGGGGACGTGTCCGAGGAGGACGTCGCTCCGGTTTGCATTCAGCACTGTTGCGATTTCACGGCGCATGTTTTTTAGTGCGTTGTTGATGAAAGTGCCCTCGGTTTGGCGAGCTTCGCACTCTTTTTTGGTGACAGCGAGGAGATCTGCATTTTTTGCGATGGATTTAACAACAGTTCTAAATATGTCCTGTAGATGTGTTAAACGTGGTTTATATACATCTTCAATCGTTTTCATAAAACCTCGATTCACTACTGTGGGTGTTGATGTTACCTTAACCAAAGTACTTATTTTTATGAAGAGGTCGTCTATTATTTTTTGGCGTTTTTCATTAATATCCGTCGCGAACGTTTCGGTTGATTTGTCAGCTTTTGTTTTTAGATATTGTAAATAGTCGTTTGCGTATTTAATTTTCAAAGCATCGCGTGCGTACGCCCCTTCAATACGAGCTGTTTCTTTGTATTTTTTTAGATCTGTCGGTGCTATAAAGTCA
>RHAI01000183.1 GCA_010028705.1 bacterium | reverse complement strand
TTCCCCGCTACAATGTCCCGCAACGCCACCCCATTAAATTCAGCCAGATAGGAGGCGACGGTATGCCCTTCCGGGGTCGCGATCGACAAAATATCCCGACCAAATACAACGTCGTTCCCCGCTAAAATGTCCCGCAACGTCGCTCCGTTATAGATAGCCAGCCAGTGGGAGACGCTATTTCCGTACTGATCCGTGATCGACAAAATGTACCGAACGAATCCGTCATCTTTTTCCAGTTAAAATTTCCCGCAACGCCGCTCCGTTATGTAGAGGCAGCCCGTGGGCGACGCTATTTCCATTTTGATCCGAAATCGACAAAACACCCTGAACGAATACTGGATCTTTTTCCTCCAATATTTCCTTAAACGCCGCGAAGTTATGTTCAGCCAGCCAGTGGGCGACGCTCAATCCAGCCTGATCCGGGATTGACAAAATATCCTGAACGAACTCATAACTTTTTCCAGTTAACATGTCCCTCAACGCCGAGCTGTCATCTAAATACAGCCAATGGGCAACGCTAACTCCGTCCCGATCCGCGATCGACAAAATGTCCCGAACAAATCCATCACTTTTTCCAGTTAACATGTCCCTCAACGCCGAGCTGTGACATATAGACAGCAAATGGGCAACGCTAACTCCGTCCCGATCCGCGATCGACAAAATATCCTGAACAAATCCTGGATCTATATCCGATAAAATGTCCCGCAACGCCGCTCCGTTATGTTCAGCCAGCCGGTGGGCGACGGCATTTCCATTGTAATCACTGATAGACAAAGTACTCCGTACAAATTGATCGTCTTTTCCAGTTAAAATGTCCCCCAACGCAGCGATGTTATGCCAAACCAGCCAGTGGGCGACGCTAACTCCTTTGTGATCCGCGATCGACAAAATGTCCCGAACGAATCCGGCATCTTTCACAGCTAATATTTCCTTCACCGCCTCTCCGTTATATTGAGCCAGCGAGTGGGCGACGCTAACTCCTTTGTGATCCGCGATCGACAAAATACCACGAACGAATCCTGGAACTTTATCCGCTAACATGTACCGCAACGCCCCTCCGTTATTTTGAGCCAGCCAGTGAGCAAGACGCTGACCATTCGACAACTCCCGACTCAATAACGTCGGCTTTTGCTCCAAGGCCTTGGAATAGAGTGCCACGGTACAGTCGCGGTCATATACTGTGGTCAGGATGCGATCGGAAATTTGAATATTCCGACGCTTAAGTAGTTCTTGAAGGATGCCCAAGTGCCCGTCCATCATGACCATTTCCAGCGCCGATAGACCCGAACTCGCGACCGTCGTATTGGGATCGGCCCCATTCGTTAGTATCAATCGCACACAGTCGGCGGATTTGCCGTGCGCAATGGTCAATATCAATGCCGTTTGACCCGCGCTATTGGCGTGATTGAGGATCGATGACACCCCCAGATGGTTCGCCACATACTGGTCGATCATGGCCTGAAGGGTATCGGTGTTTCCACTCATTGCGGCGCGCATGAGCGCGGTGTTCCCCTCACTATCGCGTGTAATGATCATGGGTGCCGTATAATTCCCAGCAATAGCTGCCACACAGTGAACCATCGCCGCGCGGCCCGATTCACCCGCTAGCCCCATTAATGACGGCACCGT
>RHAI01000182.1 GCA_010028705.1 bacterium | reverse complement strand
GTTTCTCCCATTCTTTTTTTGGGATAGAATTCAATTGGTAATATGCCAAGCTTTAGGATTTAAAGCTCCAATGCTTGTCGCGACATTTTTGAGATTAGGAACAATCTTCCTGTGTATGCATCTCTTTCATTTTCATATTACCTCTCACAACGCATCCCTCACGTTGGGATTAAGTTTTGGAGCAGGTGCCATCGGTGCCGAAATGCTGCTAATGTTAAGCAGATACAATCAACCACGATGAAAGTCGTCGTTTTCCAGCCGTGGGGTATCGGGGATGTCCTTTTGTCTATCCCTATTGTTATTGCAACAAAAAAGGTTTTTCCAGAATCCGAGGTTCATTTTGTTACTTCGTCACCGATTCAAGCTGAATTGATTAAAAATTGTCCGCATATTTCTGAAATACATTTTCTTAATACAGCTAATCGGTCGATCGAGGGAATGTTTGATATCGTTTCGTTTTTCGTTTCTATTCGTCGTGAGCGATTTGATGTGGCAATTATGTCGACTAAACTATCTCCGATTCACGGACTATTGTCTCGAGTGTTGTCGGGAATAAAATGCGTAGTGGGTGATTCCAATACTATGTCCTGGGCGTTTCATTTGCACCGAATACCTGGCCAGGAAGAGCATCGGTTTCAACGAAATGTTGCTCTGGTAAATTTAGCATTTAATTCGGATATCAAGTTGACGGATGATTTGTTTAATATCTGGCCTGATCCACCGTCAAACGAAGCGAAAAATGTGTCATTTTCTATTCGATCGGTTGCTTTTTTTTGTGGTGCGTCCCTAGAGGACAAGGCACTTCCTTATGATCTGTTTTTTCGATGTGCGACGGTATTAAATTCTTTATATCCGGATATTCAGATCGTATTAATTTTGGGTCCGGACGACGGTTATACCGAGGTGCCTAGCTATGTTAAAACTATCCGCCCAGGTTCGTTATCTGATCTAGCGCATATTTTAATGAAGATCGGTGTATTTATTGGGGGTGATACTGGCCCGTCTCATATAGCTGGTTTTGTTGGTGCTCGGACAGTCGTGGTTGGCGGGGCGACTAATATAAACTCGACACTACCTCGTAATTCGACGTTCATCACGTCAAATCAATTGTTGCCCTGTCGGCCGTGTTATGAAACGCCGTTGTATGGAAATTGTCCGTACAATCTAAAGTGCATGACAAGTATTGAAGAAAAGCAACTTGTAGATTTAGTGATTCAACTGTTAGCCTACACACCAAAATATACCGGTAAATAGTTGGGTAACAAATAATGAATGTGCAGTACGATTGGCGATTTTTTTTAAGAAACGTATTTAACCATCGAAGTAATATTTTAAAAGTTGCGCTTTTTGGATCTATATTATCGATTGGATTTAGCTGCGTATACCAAATTAAATATGAGGCGGTTGTTAAGCTGCATTCCCGAGAAGGGTCGAACCCAAATGCAATGATGGCAGGAAAATTTGGTGGGGCTGCGGAATTTTTGTCTGGAGGTTCTGTTCGTAATAATAATGAGTTTTACATGGAAATTCTACGAACTCGACCGGTTTTGAACCGTATTATTGAGGCAAATAATTTGAAGAATCACTATAAAGTAACATCGGCTGAAAAAGCGCAAAAGAAGCTTCTTGCAAATCTGGGTGTCGTATTAG
>RHAI01000181.1 GCA_010028705.1 bacterium | reverse complement strand
TTAGATAAAGAACATACGTATGTCGTGTATATCGGATATGATGCGGATGACCGCATATTCTCATTGGAATCTAATCACAACGAGATCAAACGTTTCAACAAAGTATTCACGAATGTATCCTTCGAATTTATTCGGTATGAGAATATACGAAAGGGCCATCTCACCAAGATGTGGAATGTTCTCTATAAGACTGCATACGAGAACACATGCGATTATTTTTATCAATGCGGTGACGATATCGTCTTCAAGACGAGCGGTTGGGTAAATGACTCCATACAAGCTCTGATCGATCACAATAACGTGGGGATTTCGGGACCAGTCAACAATAATAATATCATTTTAACGCAAGCGATGTTCTCCCGAAAGCATATGGAAATATTCGGATGGTTATTTCCTGAGGAGATCATGAACTGGTGTTGTGATGATTGGTATAATCACGTATATCGCCCTAATTTTTTCTACCCACTCGCCCATCATTATTGTTCGAATGATGGTGGAATTCCAAGATACGACATTAATGGTAATCCAAACTTTGGCGCAAACGGCATGGCGAACACAGCGAGTTTGCGAAGGTCTACCGCCGAATTTTCAAAACAGCATATCCTTATTTTAGCCGAATATTTACGGAGTATCGTATAATATATGCGAAATCATATTACTCCAGCAATTCGTGCTATATACATTTCGCTGATACCAATCATAACAAGCCGACGACATTTCCGTCCATTTTGCCTCTGTAATTTCCGCGATCTTCGCGCGAACTTCCGACGGTTTGGTAACCCGAACGTAATGAACGCCTTCGACGAGCGGTTCCATATACGAATCGGTTGTTACGCCCGGTGCCACAATCGGCACTGTTCCAAATGCCATAAGTTCAACTTCCCTATGACACTTGGACCCATATCCTCGCAAACATAGCCCATACTTTGCAGACCTCATTTTCATGAGATATTCTTCGTGCGTGAACTTGTGCGCGGCACCCTCCGTACAATGATATTCTGTGATTCCATCAATCCATCGATCCTTTGTTACGCGGTATTTCTCCTGTACGGAGTTCTCGTAGTTGCCTATGAAAATCGACTCTATCGTGCGTTCATCCCACAATAAAAAACCATTGCGTTTCAATATCTTTTCCAATAGCATCGGTTTCCTCGGCCAAAAGATCCATGGCTTGACTTTTGTAATATGGTCTAGTTGCTTGCCTTCCACCTTTACATCGCCATTTCCCAAGAGTATGAGCGAAGCACGATTCACCTCAGCATCTACCCATTCCAGTGTGGGACGGTCATATGTGAGTAAATTGGGTTCGATCCAACAGTGGATCGTTTCATCTGAATATTGGATATCGACGTCTTTGTTGCGGATCTTCATCAGTACCGGCAACTCGCGATAACTATCGTTCTTGTGTTTTCCTATACCTAGCATCGGTTGTTTCGGAACTGTGATAACCCACTTTTGATTGATTACACGAAATATTACCGCAAGAATCTTATAATTCTTCGCTTGTAGATAATGCTGGATCACTAGTCGGTTGAATGCCTCGAAGCGGCCATCGTTGTTGTCGAACGGCCAATCGTCCAGGTCACCGCTGACCAGGCCGATGCCATTGCGCACCTGGCCGCCGGCCAGCGCCATGTCCAGCCAGTCGGT
>RHAI01000019.1 GCA_010028705.1 bacterium | reverse complement strand
AATTTCAAATGACGAGATCGCTGCTTCTGAGGAATTTCTACTAGGTATGGGTGCCAATTCCAAAAACGTTGACTGTTCTATCATTTGCATCGTCAAAATTAAGGCGGAAATTTCCCCTCCAGATTTTTCTGCCGAAGTCACTACCTGCATAATCTGCCGAAATAATGGTGGATCTTTTACAAGAGTTTGAGTTAGAAAATCTACAACTTTGGGCAATAAAATTTCAGCTTCTTTAATAGTAGATAAAACCGTGAGTGCTACTTTTGATAGTTCTTTGGGCATAGTGTCTTTGACATCTTGAAAGAATTGAACCATATCCTGTAGCACTTCGGGAGATTTTTGGGAAACCCAATTGAGGGTATGGCTTAACAATACTGTGGTCTGTGTGGGTTTGAACGAATCCAAAACTTCCAAAACTTCAGGTAGCTGAGCCGGAACAGTTTTGGCAACAGTGGTCACAACAGACTCCAAAAGGCGAATTGATGGTACTTTTTGCTCAGACTTTTGATTAAGAATTTGCACTAGATTTTGCAACACCACCAATTGAGTTTCTTTGGGATGCACAACTACTTTTTCTAAAACTGACAGGGTTTTGTCACAGAGAACGGGATCCTGAACTGTTACCAGCGGTGTCAAAACATGGAGGACTTGCGTTTGGATTTGAGGTTCTGCGATATGCATTAAACCCTGAACAACAGTGGCCGGAATCGGAGATTTAAATTGTTGGACTAGCTGTTGAATTTGTTCAGAAAAAGCATTTGGAGGTTCCGAAATCAGAGACGCAGTCGGAGATGCGGAAGGAGAAACAGACATGAGTAGTGAAGTCACATCCCATTGAAGCGGCACAATTTCAAGTACCCCACCTTTACCCTCCATAACCTTTGAAGATGACGGCCCAGATACAGAATGCGTATCTGGAAAGCTACCACGAGGCAAAATCTCAGGTAGATCCATATCCACCATCAATTCAAATTTTGGAAATGAACCCAAAGACTTGAGAGTCACTACAATGGTTTCTGACGCAGGTGCGGATGCCGCAGCAGTCATCGCCGGCATTTCCCCCAATTTAGTCATCGTTTTTTCTGGAACGACAGGCAAAACAATCACCCCCATATTCTCAGCATGAGCCATAGATTGTGGGCGTTTATCTGATGTAACGGGCATGAGCTCAGGCAGGGGGGCTCTGGTTGTTTCGGGATCAGATGGGATGAGCGTCTTTCGGACAGGCTCTGCGGTTGATTCAGAGAGTGTAACGACCAGCTTAGAGAGGTGATTGGGTTGCGTTCGACCTGTCGTTGTGGGAGCTGTAAGTACTCGAACAGATTCAGAGACTGTTTCGTGAAGTGTGACAACCGGCTGTGAGTCGGATTTGGGTTGAGGTTTAGTCAGTGTGGGGCGAGGCGCTTCGAGGCTTGCTTCGCGACTAGGTGCAACCGTTGCTGTTGGCAAACTGAGTACGGCGGAAGGCAAAGGATTACCTACCTCCATCGTTGGCGGCGGCGGTGTGGATATGGCTTCTGTTTTGGGGGGATGGGCTACTTGAGGAACATCAAAAGTAAAAGGTTCTGCGCGAGCATTATACGTATGGTCCAGCTCATGAATGGCGTCTTTAATTCTGAGAATGGTTGCAACATCGATACCCCCGTCTTTTCCGATCGTATTTTTGTTTCGATCGATCATGGCAATAACATGATCTCGAGCATCCAAATACTCTTTATGAGCTTCAGCTGTCATCCCCATTTCAGTAAAATCTTTATGATTATCTGCAAATGCTTTTAATGCTTCGCAAGTTACTCCCATTTTTAATCCGCTACAATCACAAAAATTCACCATCTTCACCAGATCTTGGATTGTAATAGGTTGTGGAGGAATTACAGGTAGCGATAGAGGAATATTCTGGGGATTAGGTTTGGACTGAACATCCCCTCTTTGTCTAATTGTCCCGTTTTGTGCTTGTAACTGGGTCCCGACCGGAGGTACAGCAAGACTCATTGAATCAAAATAAGAATGGAGTCAAGTTTTTCTGTTATTTTTGTTTGTAATAATTCTCGTTTGCTTGAATCAGAATTCATATGCCCGTAGTGACGTTTGCAGACCCCTAAAAACTCTCTAATAACATCAGAAGATCCAGGTTCTGTTTTGATATAACTTACGTTGGCTTTAACTGCCCCTTGTACGGCAGTTAAAGCAGAAAAAAAATCTATCAAATTAATTTCATTGGCCCCTTTAAATTTGGCATCCCAATTCCCGATAATTCCAGGACACGCTTTCTTACCTGCTTCAGGTTCCATCGGACAACGTACGTTCTCAAGGAAATCTCTATAATGACTCTTGAAATAAGCGGCAAATTCGGCCTGAATCATCACGGACTCAACGGGAGTCACAACGACAAGGTTAGAAATCCCCTTTTCTAGTACTGCAACTACTTTGTACATTAGAACTTCTCCTCATTAGTTTTTTCTAAGCGTGCATAAATATCCGACACCAAGTCGTAGAGCAATTTGTATTTTTCTTCCAAAATCGAAAACTGCGTACTGGTAATAGTTGCCAGGGCTTGGATATCTTTGTGCATTTTGGGAGATCTTTCTCGAAATTCTCGGATTTTTTGGTTATTGATAATCGACAATTGGGTCACCATACCCATTGAGACTTCCAATTTCTTGCTGATCTCTTCAGAAAATGAATTCAAAGATTGAGTCATTGACGCTTGGGATTCGGATTTTCGTGCGTTCATAGATGGGATTTAGAGTGAAGGATTGAGGGAGAAATGTGAATGCGACATTTTGTCGCAGCAGTGGTTTATGGATATTTTTGTTACACTACTGCCTATGGTTGGAAATCCCCAATTATTGTATCGATTACGGTGGATTGCAGTTTTATTTCAGCTGGGCATACTCAGTCTGGTCACCATTCTAAAACTTCCTGTAATCCTCGGTCTCTATGGTTTAGGTATGACGATTCAATTGGGAACCAATGCCTGGGCCTTTTATGCTCTCAAAAGGAAATTTAATCTTTCCGAAATTTCTTTGTTCTTTCAACTTATTTTAGATCTGATATCTTTAAATATATTTGTTATCTCCAGCGGGGGCTTGGCCAATCCTTTTTCTGGTTTATTTCTAATCCAAGCCGTTTTAGGGGCAATTCTTCTTTCCGGCTTGAGATTGTGGATAATGATTGGGGCCGCAGGCCTTAGCTATACTGTATTGCTGTTGGGATTCAATCCGAACTGTGAAAATCACCACCAATGGATGGTCTTCCACATTCAAGGGATGATTCTCAATCACATCATCACAACAATTGTGATTGGATATTTTGTATTCAGAATTATCCGAAATCTTAAGCTAAAAGAACATCAACTCTCTGCTCGACAAGGGCTAATCGGAGCAGGTGCTACAGCCGCCCAAATTGCCCATAAAATCGGCACCCCTCTCAATAGTATGGCTCTGATTACCCAGGATTTATCCATCACTACTTTAGATCGAGATCGAATACGACTCCTGCAAGAAATAGAAAAGTGCAAAGCATTTCTCAGTCGGTTTTTTAGTCACCTAAATCGTTTAGAGAATACCGGCGGCCAAAAGTTATTCAGTCTTCACGCCGAATCTTTCACAAAACGAATGACCCAATACCCCTCCTTATCGCTAACTCACACGATTTCGAAGGATCGCATGATCTCCACTTTGGGCGTAGAGCTCATCATCCTCATCCTAGAGATCATGGCCGAAAACGCAGCAGAGGCAAAAGCCAATAACATGCATTTTGAAGCCCAATTTTCCAAAAATTATCTAGAGCTAAAAATCCAAAATGACGGACCTCCGTTACCAGATGAAATTCAATCACTAATGAACATCGGCTACACCCAAGACAAAGGGATCCATCATACTGGAATCGGCCTATTTTTAGTGCGGCTTGTCATCGAAAGTCTTGGAGCAACAGTACAGGTTGAAAAAAGTCGAAATGTAAGCATCCTCTTCAAATTTCCCCTCGAAAATATTGAATTTCTATGAAAGAAAACCATCTATTAATTATAGAAGATGACCCCACTTTTGGAATGCTTTTGGAAGAAAAGTTTAAGTCTTTAAAGTGGGTGGTGATGCGTATTCTTGCAGTTGAAGATGTCTACAAGATATCTCAAATATTTACACACTGCATTTTAGATTTAAATTTATCCCACCAAAGCGGATTGACAGTCATTCCCTCACTTTTGAAGCAATCTCCCAACTGCAAAATCGTTGTATTAACTGGGTACGCCAGTGTACAAACCACCATTGAAGCCATAAAACTCGGGGCTGTGTATTTACTTTCAAAACCCAGTAGTATCACTGAAATTATCAATGCATTTGAACATCTGGCTAACCCTGAAAAGGTGAGAATGGATAACTATTCAAAAAATGGGATCGATCTGCTGGAATGGGAAACAATTCAAAAGGCATTAATAAGCAATCAGTTCAATATTTCAAAAACAGCAGAGGAACTAGGCTTGCACCGTAGGACTCTTCAACGAAAACTAAAAAAAAAGATGTAACCGATTGATTTAGTCCACAAAAGGAAATTAGTCCATACAGGTTAAAATTCAACGCTCGAACCCGCTGTTTTCTCCCAACCAATGGGAAATTTTAGCCTAAATAATCAAGAAAAAAGATAAATGGTGGAGCCAAGGAGGATCGAACTCCTGACCTCTTGCATGCCATGCAAGCGCTCTCCCAGCTGAGCTATGGCCCCGTTACCGATCTGTATACTACCTCAATGACCATGGAGAGTCGAGAGAATAGGGCCGACTTCCTATGCCGCAGATATGGAATCGGTCGAATCGGTTGATTTAACGCGACGGGCAAATAATCCATCCAGATCATAGTAGTCACGTGTGCTCTGTAGAGTAATATGTAGACTGACAAGTCCTGGAACTTCGACGATTATCCATCCACTGTCGGCATTTCCAGATTGAATACTTTCTTGACCATCAAAGCCAGACTCTCGGCTTTGTTTATGGAGTTCGGACGCAATGGCCTTTATTTGAATCGAATTGGACGCCGTGCAAATCACCGTGTAATCCGCAAAAATGGGATCAAGTACGGGATAAACAGCGATATTCGTGGCTTTTTTGTCGTCACAGAGCGTGACGATATGTTGGATGGTAGGGTTCAACGGGATTCCTTTGATGGGGTTGGTTTTCGTGCGACAACATCTCGACCAATGACAATCGTGATGTCAATACTCTTGGTGGGTCTATCGTAAACAATGATCTTACCGGGGTCAATCGACAGCGTCGTCGCTAAATTGACACTATTGTCGACCTTGCCTTTCCAATCAACCATCATTGAATGGGCGTATTTAAAGGATCCCGCGTTTCCAGTGCGTTTCACTTTATACCCCATTTTTTTAAGTTTGGCCGCCAACCGATTGGCTTCCCCTGGGAGACCGGATCCATTCAATACTTCGACCACTAGTGGAGTAGGGGGAGTGGATTTGGAATTCGACGGAGGTTTCGGATGACTATCGCTCTGACTTGTAATTCGGTCGATTTCTTTCAGGGTTACCTTCCGTCGCGTATCTTGACTCGCGTCGCTGTCGCTCGTTTCGACCTTTGAAACGACTTGGTCCTTACTTCCATCGATTCCCATGAGTATTGTGCTTATGGTTTTGTCCATCTCTGAAATATTGGGTTTCCAATACGATACCCCTCCGATCAGTGCGACGTCCCCTGGCACGGTACCGGTATCGACGTTCTTTTCGCGAATGGCATCCCTGAATTGGACGGCGAATCCCGCTATTTCCTTGCCGGACATATCGGTTTCCATTTCATAACCCAATTTAGTTATTACTCGAGGAATATCGAGTTTATTCCCCAGATCTACCATGCGATCCGCCAATGACTGAGCAACCAATTGTTGCCGTTGAATTCGACCAATGTCTGAGGTCCCGTCATGACGAAATCGAATAAATTGTACAGTCTTGCTTCCATTAAGATGCTGTTGCCCGGCTTTTAAATTAATAAATAGGTCGCCAGCTTGGTCAACGTAATACATGTTTTTGGAGACATTAACGTCGATCCCCCCGAGATCGTCTACCAGCTCTTGGACTCCGCCGAGATTGACTTTGATGTAGTAGTCGATTGGGATCCCTAAAAATGAAATGACAGTTGATTTGAGTAGGGGGGGGCCACCATACGCATAGGCATGGTTAATTTTGGTTAATCCAACCCCAGGAACGTTTACCCGGGAATCCCGTGGTATTGAAAGCACACCGATTCGATGTCGGTCGGCATCAAGGTGGAGTACCATGATCGTATCTGAACGTTGTATATCCTTAGTGTTGTCGATGCCCATCAGCAATACGTTGACCCCATTCAGGCGGGTCTTGGGTATTATGGTCAGCAAAAATTCAAATAGATAGGCCCGACTGAATGCGGTAGATAAAAAGATGACGAGCATGAGATATAACACGCTCGTGTACACTGGAATTCGTACAAAAACAAACCACCATTGGCGGCTTGCTTTTCGGTAGTTGACGCGAAATCTGGAAATCAGAGACAGATGTTTTTTTGAAGTTACCATTGCTAACGTGCTTTAGAGGTGTAAAATTCGGGCCACTACTTTAGCATTACCGGCCCCAACTTTCCTAAGGTAAAAATTGTATGCCTCGACCGATTGAGGATGAATCGTGCGTTGGCTGGTGATCAGTGTGCTCATTGACAACGCCAGGGCTCCGAAGCAGGCGAGGTCGATATTTTCAAAACTGAGTCGATAAAGATCCTCTCGTGACCGGTAGGTCCGGCCCGGCTCCACCGCATCGGCGAGGTAGATAATTTGGTCCATTAGGTTCATGTTGGGACTCCCGGTTGTATGCGATTGAATGGCGGATAATACACTCTGGGGAATGTCCGGAAAATAATGAGCAACGTAGTCGGCACCCGCATATTGATGCCAAATCGACTTGAAGTCATCGTAAGTCTTTCGTGTTTCGATTGATCCGATGATTCCTCGTTCGGTCATGGTGACTGGCGTTTCTTGTTTCGCGATGTCGTGCAAAAGTCCGGCTAAAATGGCATGCTCCGGATCTATCTTGAAATGAACTGCCATCTCAGATGCCGTATGAGCGACCCGCAGGCTGTGTGCGAGTCGCTCATCTGAAATGTGGGTTCGAAGTATGCTGAGATACCGATTGTCAATTACATCGACCACGACCTGTCCTGTTGAGTTTTAGAATAGGATTCCGAGTTCCGCACACATCATGGGATCCTGTACCTGCCCGGGGACTGTCCCTAATTCTCTGGCAAAATAACCAAAATCTAAATGCAGTACCCGTAGATCAATACCAAGCCCTCCAACGATATAGCCTTGGCTTATCCCACCCCGTAAATGGACGGTGTCAAAAAATAGTTTTTTTTCGACGCCCATCCTCAACCCGTTGAAAAAATTGCTGGCTGGGTTTATCCGGTAGTCTGCGGCGAGCAATAATTCACCGATAAGTGGTACAGACGGTTTTAATGAAAGTCCAATATTTGCGATTAATGGCAAACTCTCGGATACCGTTCGGGTTCTTATGATATTTCCCGTGCCTACTTCTTGATCTCCCGTCAGCGTCGCGCCGATATTGCGCACAGCAAATCCAACCGTTCCAGGAATGGAAGCGATGGAGACGTCCATGAGTGCCCCAATATCAATGCCGATTCCAAGTGCGGAATATTGTGAAAACGCATCTTTTAGAGTCTCATCATTAATTCTTGCAATGAGATCTGCTTCTGAAAGGTAAATGGCGGAGTTACCCGTCAGTTTGTCGTACAGATTTGATCGCGAAATGGCTTTAAGTGAAATGCCAACATCGAACGTTTGACCCATTAATTGTAACGTTCGGCCTATTCCCGCTGCCGCGACAGCGTCGACATATCCTGACATATCAAATGATCCATCATGATTAATGGCCAAGTTGATATCACTACCGCCGTACAGCGATCCTCCGATTCCTTTCGATGTCACAGCAATCAACGGCGCCAGTCCAATCCGTAGGCTGCCATTTGTTCCAATTAGTTCATTAACGATTTCGGATCCGTCCGAATCCACTGATTTAAGGTCTTGCAGTTTACTAAACGAATTCACGAATTCCGTTCCAACCGCTGCGGTCAATCGGGGAGCTTTGACGGTGGTGCCTTTGATACGTGCTAAACCGGCTGGGTTGAACATTAACGCGGCGTCATCATGGGTGATTGTTGTGACCGCACCGCCCATACTCATTTCCCGGATCGTGTATATGGCGATGTCCTTGTCGGCGCTATAGATGGTCCCTATCGAACTAACCGTCACCAAACATCCGATCACTAATTGGCGAAGTATGTAGGAAGATTCGAAGTGCTTATAGTGTCTCATAAATTAGTCCTTAAATTTAATCGCTTGAATAATACGGCGGGTGGCGTCGAGATACTTTTCTTCGCGGGTCGCGTCGGAGTCAGATGAGTAAAACACGATACTCGAATTCTCAAGATGTGTTCCGTTTGTGTCGGTCACATAAAACGTGCCGGAATCATTGCTCTCGGCGATGGCGCGAAGTGACTGCATATTCGTTCCAATTATTTTTGTTTTATCAAATATTTTTTGTTGATCGGTGGTTAGTATCCCCGCCTTAGTCAATCCATCAACCGCATTTGTCGAATAGTAGTACGCTGTTTTAGGCGGATTGCTCAGATACATCATGACGTCGCGAGCCGAGATAGATTCGCCAACGGCGGTTGAATTTAAAGTAACTTCGAGGGAGTCTGATGACGATGAAATATCGAGATATCGAGTGACCATTTTTATCACCACTATCGCATTAGCAAACCCGCGATTGAATTGAGCCGTCGAATTCAGGGAGGGGCTTAAACTCTCGTTATTGTTCCCCGACATCGCCGAGAATTTTGGGGTAAATGATGAGATGCCAAGGATTGTTTTGATTTCGTCGGGAATGATCGTGACGTTCAGACTCGATGATATGTCATACGCGTAATTTAGGAGATCGGCAGCGACAGCCGATTCGCTCGGGCTGATTCCCATGACGTTCGATATCGAGGCGACGATGTTGCTAGACGGATTGTTTTTTAAATCAGCGAGAATTCCTAACGACTGTTGCGGTAGGCTTCGATTTTCTCCAAGAATGGCTACTGCCTTTTGGTTCAACGCTTTCTGGAATTCGTCACCTTTTGTGCTGGCTAACTCGGCGATGGTTTGGGTGGCTTGGTCCTTGGCGCTTGAAAAGTTTCCGGATTTGAGGAGGTCATCTGTGCTTTGCTCGGTGCTCCCTGCTAATCCGGAAAAAATATTTTGTCCGCATCCCGAAAGTAATAGTGGAATTGCAACGATACACAACGCTCGCATAAATCGATTCCGGTGAATCATATGATGCCCCTTTCAATATCTAAAAAATAGTGTGGAAATTTGGCTGATGTTCTCAGACTGAAAGCGATTATAGTGGGCAGTGTGAATAATTTAAATACGAATAATGAGAGTGGTGATCCGGGAGGGATTCGAACCCTCGGCCACTTGATTAAAAGTCAAGTGCTCTACCTACTGAGCTACCGGATCCAAAAATTCGCAAATGACGCTTAATAAATTGATTAACGGCTCAAATGTTGCGTCGAAGGCGTCTCACTCTACCGTGCCAGATTGAGACTGGCAAGATAGTGGAGCGGGAAACGAGACTCGAACTCGCGACCCTCAGCTTGGGAAGCTGATGCTCTACCAACTGAGCTATTCCCGCTTTCGAAGCTCCTATTATATGATTTCATTCATGCATCCACAACTTGTTTTTCAAGATTTCGGTAATGGTCCCCCGGTTTTCATTCTTCATGGGCTATTCGGGTCCGGGGATAATTGGCTCTCGGTCGCGAAGCAATTGGCTCATGATTATCATGTGTTTGTGTTGGACCTTCGGAATCACGGGCGGTCGTTTCATTCAGATACACACAGTTACACCGAACTTGCGCTAGATGTCATTCGATTGAGCGACTCATTGGGATTGCATTCCGTGCAATTACTTGGTCATTCAATGGGCGGAAAAACAGCGATGCAGGTGGCCGCGCTTCAGCCACACCTTGTCGATCGACTCACGGTGGTGGATATTTATCCAATTAAGTACCCGCCCCATCACGATGCCGTGTTTTCTGCGCTCAACGCTGTGGATCTGTTAACCGTGGAGTCCCGGGCTCAAGCCGATTGGTTGATGAGTCAATTTGTTTCCGATTCCGCGTTGCGTCAGTTTTTATTGAAGGGGTTACAGGTGGTTCCGGGCGCAAGCCGGTGGAAATTTAATTTTAAGGTGTTATCCGATCAGTATCAGTCGATCTTAGCGGCTCCGACACTCGATGCGACCATTCCTGTTCCGACCCAATTTATAATGGGCTCTGATTCGGAATATCGGGTTGCGGAGGGTAATCCTGTAATCCAACGGTGCTTTTCAAACGTTCGTGTTGATCTGGTTCAGGGCGCTGGACATTGGGTCCATGCCCAATTTCCGAATGAGGTTTGTGCCTTGGTAAAATCCCATTTTGGGAGCTAGAATTGACCGGGTATTTTACGTGTAGCTGAGATGCTTGGCTCTGAAATCATTTTCTCTTATTTGGTACAGATTCTCTGTCGGTGGTGATGGGATCGGCCTGGTGGAGATGGTCTGCTTGAGCGGCATAAATAGAAAGTTAGGATGGCGCGAATGAACTATCGATTGGGTGTTGTGTGTCTTGCTCTCGTTCTGATGGGGTGTCAATCATCTGAAGTCACTGTTGTGGACGTTCCCAAGTCGGTGGCGGCCCGACCGACCTCGACGTCGGCTCAAAATGCCTCTAGATTTCATGTTAAGCTGCCCGACCATTGGGCGCCGGTGGCACCGGGGCCTATGCGTTTGGCCCAATACGAAATCGGTAACGGGGATCATCAAGTCGTGGTGACGGTAACTACGTTGCCGGGTGATGCCGGCGGCAGTGTATCGAATGTTAATCGATGGCGGGGGCAACTTCAGCTGTCTCCCTTATCGGACGCCGAAATGAGACAGTCCATTCGTCGAGAGGTCCGCGGTAAATACACGTTTGACCTGGCATCATTTGTTAATCCAACGACAGGGAAAGGCGTGATGGGAGCCATTGCGATCATTGGCAGCGACACATGGTTCGTGAAGGCTACAGGTCCGGCCGGGCCACTCATGAATTTGAGGTCCCAGTTTGATGCATTTCTTGCATCAGTGGAGGTAACGGATTAATGCGTAAGATTATCCAGGGGCTTAGTTCGTTACGGCTGACGGTTGCGTTGTTGCTTCTGATGTCGCTGTTGGTATTTTTAATGACCATGGCCCAGGCGTCGATTGGCGTTTTTGAAGCCAAGCGACTTTATATTGATTGTTATTGGGTGACTGTTTCGTTGGGGGGAGTGTCGGTTCCGATTCTACCTGGGGGTAAGGTGATTGGCGCGGTTTTGGTCATTAATTTACTCGCGGCCCATGTCACCCGGTTTCGCTGGGGGTGGTCAAGGGTCGGGATTGGGCTCACGCACATCGGGGTGCTCATGTTGTTGTTGGGATCCGGGTATAGCAGCTTAGTATCTCGCGAGAGCCAAATGATGATCGGTACTGGGGAGACCGTGAACTTCTCTGAAGATAATCAACGGGTTGAGTTAGCGGTTGTTTCCGATCTCAGTCCGACGATGGATCGTGTGGTGCAGGTTCCTCAAGAGCGACTGATATCTGGGTCGACGATTTCTCACTCGTCCCTACCGTTTACAATAAAAATTAGTGAGGTTTATCCAAATGCCCGATTAGAAATGAACGCCGAAGTAGGGCAGGAATTACCCCACGCTACCGTTGGGGTAGGGGCCTCAGTAACGGCCTTTCCGATGCCTACGGTCACCCGGGACGATTATCGAAATGTTGTGGCTGTTTTTGCGGAAGTGTTCGCGGCGGGTAAGTCACTCGGAACGTGGTTATTGTCGAATGGTTTGGGTGCTCCGCAAACGGTTGAGGTTGGTGGTTCGCGATTCCAGCTGTTTATTCGACCAGCGAGATATTATTTGCCCTATTCGATACGTTTAGACAGATTCACCCAGGAGTATTATCCGGATACTACGATTCCAAAATATTTTTCCTCCCGAGTGACGGTGAGTGATTTTGCGAATCATACCGAACGGCAGTCGACGATTTTCATGAACAATCCGTTGAGGTATCGCGGGGACACCTTTTATCAGGCTAGTTTTGGGGCGGACGGGAAATCGACGATATTGCAGGTTGTACGAAATCGAGGATGGCTATTTCCCTACGTGTCATGCTCAATTATTGGAATCGGCTTGCTGGTGCATTTTTGGGGCTCATTAATGCGATTCTGGACACGGAGGGTATCATCATGAAGAGAGCGTTGTGTGCGGTAGTATCCTTAGTGCCTGTCGGCATCATTGTCATGTTGCCGGCGCTTAAACCATCTCACCACGCGTTCGACCTTGAGCGATTGGGCCAACTTCCAGTGCGTCACGATGGTCGCGTTAAGCCGTTGGATACAGTGGCAAGATCACTGCTTCTCTCTAACTTAGGGAAACAAACCCTCCGGACCCCGTCAAAAAATTATCAGGCATTGGAATGGCTTTTAACGGTTTCCGTTCATCCCGATCAGGCGGATAAATTGCCGATGATGGTTGTTCAGAATTCACAGATATTAGGTCTGATTGATCGAAATCCGGAGTCGAAACAACAGGTCAGCTTTTCCGATTTTGTGCCGTATTTGTCAAAAATAGAATCAGAGGCGGCCATGGCTGAGAAAGTTGAGGCCAAGTCGCGCTCCTCCTATGAACGCGAGATCGTGTCTCTCAAGTCCAAGCTCGTGGCATACACGCAACTTAAAAATACCTTTCAACCCGAGGGTGTTCGGCAATTTGAATTGTATACCCAACGATTTGTACAGCAGGTTCCCCGCGCGAGAGATCAGTTGATGGCGCATCAGGCTAACCCCGAGGCGGATCCGAAGACGGTGGAGTCCTTAAACGAGATTGGTTTGTATTTTAAACAACTTCAATATGTGTCTCAGGCATCGTTGTTTAAACCCTGCCCGCCAACTCGCCACGGTTCCGATTGGCAAACACTTGGCGATGGCTATCTCATTCTATTAAAAGAGAAATCCCCCAATCCAAGCGCGATTTGGCTCACTCAAATAATGTCCGCTTTCGAGTCCAACCACCCCCAACGTTTTAATTCGGCCGTTAACGATTATCAGCGATGGCTATCGTCGACTCAGTCGGTATCGATGACTAAGGTTCGTGTTGAATACTGGTTGAATCGATCAGAATTGTTTTATGGCGTCATGATTGTCTATTTAGTAGTGACGGCCATGGTCTTTATTGGATGGTTAATGCCACGGGAGTGGATATTTCAATTATCTCGATGGATGTTGAATTGGGGATTTCTCGTCCATTCGTTTGGAATACTGACGCGCATGTGGGTTGAAGGTCGCCCCCCGGTTACCAATCTTTACACATCCGCCGTATTTGTTGGTTGGGTGGCGGTGGCTGTTGGGCTTATGTTGGAGCGGGTCTATCGTAATGGTATCGGGGCAATAGTCTCCGGAATGATTGGATTTAGCACCTTGATTGTTGCCCACCATTTGTCGCTTCAAGGCGATACGATTCAGATGATGCAGGCCGTACTAGATTCTAATTTTTGGCTCGCGACTCACGTTGTGACGGTGTGTATTGGGTATGGGGCCACATTTTTGGCCGGTTTTTTGGCGATCGTCTATGTTGTCCGGGGGGCATTTACACGCACATTGGACGTCCCGACCCGAGAGAGTTTAGTTCGTATGATTTATGCGACCTTATGTTTTGCGTTATTGTTTAGTTTCGTAGGTACGGTACTCGGTGGTATATGGGCTGACCAGAGTTGGGGGAGATTTTGGGGATGGGATCCTAAAGAGAATGGCGCCTTTATCATTGTCCTCTGGAATGCCGCCATATTACATGCCCGATGGGGAGGAATGATCCGGGAACGGGGATTAGTGGCGATGGCGTTGTTTGGTAACTGTGTCACGGCATTTTCTTGGTTTGGGGTTAATATGCTGGGTGTCGGGTTGCATAGTTACGGATTTATGGAGTCGGCCTTTTTTGGGTTAGTTACGTTTGTTTTTTCCCAGTTAGCGTTGATATGGGGTCTATTCGTCCCACGAAAATATTGGAGGAGTCATTAGATGGTTGGATTATCAGAGGATCGATTCGAGTATCATCTCAGCGTACTTGAAGACTGGCTTCGGTTTCCAAGTGTCAGCGCTGACTCTGCCTATCGCAACGATGTTGTGGCCAGTGGGCAATTTATAGCGGACAGATTGGCTGAATTGGGTGGGGATGTAACCGTTTGCCCAACCGATGGATTTCCGGTCGTTTTAGCCCGTTTTGGACATAATCCATCCCTAAAAACGGTGTTAATATATGGTCATTACGATGTTCAACCTCCGGATCCGTTGGAGTTGTGGACGTCGAAGCCGTTTGTTCCAGTTCGACGTGATGGTCAACTGTTCGCTCGGGGAGTGTCTGACGATAAGGGCCAAATTTATTGCCATATTGCCGCTGTTGACGAACTGTTGCGACATGGACCACTCCCTGTAAACGTAATATTTCTTATTGAAGGGGAAGAAGAAATTGGTAGTCCCAATTTAGTGCCCTTTGTCGAGCGATACCGGGCCGCGCTATCGGCTGATGTGGTGGTCGTGTCCGACACGCCTATGATTGCAATGGATCGTCCATCGCTGTGCACTAGTTTACGGGGATTGGTGTATTTTGAATTGTCGGTTCGGGTCCTGTCGGCTGATTTGCATTCTGGTCAACATGGAGGGGCCGTACCCAATGCGATCCATACACTGGTTCAGTTAATTGCTAAGCTCAAAGATGAACAGGGCAATGTCTTAATACCTGGGTTTTATGATTCGGTTCGCCCGATCTCGGATCAACTGGCCTCGGATGTTCGATCGCTCCCATTTGATCAGGAACATTATTTATCCACCCTTGGTGCAAAAAAATTAGAGGGACAGTCGCCATTCCATCCCTATGAGCAACGATGGTATCGGCCAACGTTAGATGTAAATGGGATTTGGGGCGGGTACACGGGTGAGGGATCAAAAACGGTTATTCCGGCTGTTGCTTCTTGCAAAATGAGCATGCGGTTGGTGGCGGATCAAACCCCGGCTGAAATTATTCGTAAAGTCCAGACCTATATTCATCAGATATGTCCGCATGGTGTAACCCTCGAGGTTAAAGAGCCCGGGGCGCTGCCCGCTCGTGTTTCTACTGATCATCCGGCTGTACAGGCGGCGGCTAAGGGTCTCTTCGATGCATTCGGTGTAAATCCGGTATTTCAGGGTGAAGGGGGCACGATTCCTATCGTGGCGGAATTCAAGAGAATATTGGGCTTAGATACCATTCTAATGGGGTTGAATTTGCCAGATGATGGAATTCATGCGCCGAACGAACGGATGAGTTTGGCTAATATTCGCCGGGGGATTATTGCGAGTCGGGAGTTTTTACGCCACTATTCAGATCTGTCGTAATCATATTCATTTTGTGCTCGGCTGACGCTGAGCACAAAATGTTAATGAGCGGCGCTGCCGTAATATGATTCTGCGGCCTCCATTAAACTTTCGGATAACGTAGGGTGGGCATGGACTGTATTTGCAAAATCTTCCGCTGTAGCACCCATTTCGATTGCAATTCCAGCTTCGGCAATAAGTTCACCCGCCCCGGCGCCGACGATCCCGACGCCTAACACGCGATCGCTCGATGGATCGATAATCAGTTTGGTTAAGCCATCGGTTCGATCCAAGGTGAGTGCTCTTCCAGATGCTGTCCAAGGGAATTTGGCGACCTTTGTCGCGATATTTTTGGCCTTGGCTTCCGTTTCGGTAAGTCCAACCCACGCCACTTCGGGATCTGTAAATACAACAGCAGGAATAGTGTAGCCTGTGTTCAGGGTAGTGGATCCTGCGATGTTTTCGACTGCAATTTTTGCTTCCTTACTGGCTTTGTGTGCCAACATTAGGCCTCCGATAATATCGCCGATTGCATAGATGTTCGGTTCATTCGTCTGAAGGCGCTCGTTGACAATAATGTAACCACGGTCGTCGACGGAAATTCCCGTATTCTCGATGCCCATGTTTTGACTATTTGGGGTTCGTCCGACGCTGACTAAAATTTTGTCGTAGTGGTCGTCCCAGGTGGTTTCTCCATCAGAGAACGTTACTTTGACCTTGTTTTTTGCAGATTTCATCGATTTTACTTGGGTGCTGGTCATGACCGATTCAAAATTGCTTTGTGTAAACTTTAATAGTGGTCGTATGAGGTCCGGATCCGCTCCCGACAGGATCGTTGATTGAGCTTCTACCACCGATACCTTTGATCCTAGTGCGGAATACACTGTTCCGAGTTCCATTCCAATGTAGCCCCCACCCACGATCAAAAGTCGGCTCGGAATGTCTTTTAATTCGAGCGCTTCCGTCGATGTCATAATCCGTTGGCTTCCCAAATCAAAGGCTCCAGGTAGGGCGGGCCGGGATCCAACGGCAATAATTGCGTATTTAAAATCAACATAGACTTGACCGTTTGATGTGTCGACCCGAAGTGTGTTGGACGATTGAAACAGCCCACGCCCATTAATCACCGTTATTTTTTTCTTATTAGACATGAAGCCAATACCGCCGGATAGTTTCTCAATTACAGACTCTTTCCACTCGCGTATTTTGTCGATATCAATTGTCGGATCGCCATAAGATAGTCCGTGTTGAGCCACCGCCGCGTTTTCTCGAATAAGTTTGGCGATATGGAGCAATGCTTTTGATGGGATACACCCTCGGTTTAGACAGACTCCGCCCAGACGATTGTCGGCATCAACTAACGCAACAGATAGACCCTGGTCCGCCGCGGCGAATGCGGCTACATAACCGCCGGGACCGGCCCCAACTACGACCACATCAACAGAGTGTTTTGTCATTGTGTTATCCTTTCAAATAATCTTCGTTGAAATTTTCAATGCCCGAGACTATTTCTCGTATGAATCGAGCGCCGTCGGCGCCGTCAATGATTCGATGATCATACGATAGACTCAGTGGAAGCAGGGAACGAATTTCAACCTCACCGTTAATTGCGATAGGTTTTGTCACCGCTTTTGATAGTCCAAGGATACCGACTTCCGGAGTGTTGACAATCGGCGTGAATGCTCCGACTCCTAGACTTCCTAAATTTGAAATAGTAAAGGTGCTACCTTGAAGGTCTTCGAGTGCGACTTGTCGATTTCGTGCCTTTTCAGCGATTGTGGCAAGGTCTTTGCACACCTCAACGATTGTTTTCGTATCGACATTTTTTAGTACAGGGACAATCAGTCCGTTCTCTGTGTCTACTGCTATCCCCAAATTATAGTAATTTTTGAATATTATTTGACCGTTTTCTTCGTCTAGCGTGCTGTTAAATATGGGGAATTTTTTTAGGGCGTCAGCAACAGCTTTTAAAATTAATGCCGTAACGGTAAGTTTGATTCCCTTCTTTTCAAACGTTTCAACGTATCGTTTTCGAAGTCCCATTAAATGGGTCATGTCAGCTTCATCAAACTGGGTGACATGCGGCACTGTCGTCCATGAGTCAGCCATTTTTTGACCGATTTTTTTTCTTAATGTGGTTAATGGCTTAGTTTCAATATCACCAAATTTTGAAAAATCGGGTAATGGAGTCGACTTTTTTTCGGGGGCTACTGGGGCCGCCGGAGTCGCTGGAGCCGGTGATTGAAATGCCGCAAATTGAATATGAGAAATGTAGGCTCTAACGTCATCATTAGTTACCCGTCCGCCGATTCCGGTCCCCCGGATACGACGCAAATCGACACCAAATAAATGAGCCAGCTTCTTGATGGTGGCGGAGGTGCTTGGTTCAGGACCTGATCCATCGGATTGGTAAATTCCGGTTAGGCTGGTCGGCACAATCATCGGTGGGGTGGCCGCCGCGTGGTGGGCTTGGGGTTGAGTGGATTGGGGTGGGGGAGACTGCTCCTGAGGGGCTGAAGGAGAGCCCCCGGAAAGTGTCAGTACTAACGTTCCCATTCGTACAGTGTCTCCAACTGACGTATGAATGGCACTTACTACGCCTGCGGCTGGGCTAGGTATTGGGGCAATTGCTTTATCTGTTTCTAGCTCGAGAATCGTGTGGTCCTTCGTGATCGTATCGCCTGCTTTAACAAGTATTGATAACACGACGGCGGAGTCAATGCCGTCACCAAGGTTAGGTAGTTTTATTTCCATATCGTGTGTGCGCCTTCTTCTTTTAGATGCAGTAGCCAGCTGCTTTTTCTGGGTCGACTCCCAGATCGGTTATAGCTTTTTCAACAACGGTATGCGGCAGTCGACCGCTCAAACAGAGCTTGTATAACGTGCCGATAACAATGGACTCCGCATCGACTTCGAAAAATCGTCGAAGAGCCTCTCGGGTTTCGCTTCGACCAAATCCATCCGTCCCTAAGGTAAATAGTCCTCCAGGTACCCATGGGGCAATTTGGTCTGGAACAATCCGCATATTGTCAGAGGCCGCAATAAATACGCCTGTCTCCTGTGAAAGAGTCGTCTCTAAATATGATCTCCTGGGTGTTTCCGATGGGTGAAGCATATTCCATCGTTGAGCGGCGATCGTTTCATTTCGGAGACGTTTATAGTTTGTTGCTCCCCAGACGTCGGCACACACATCATATTGTTTCAGCAGATCCTGAGCACGGAGGGCTTCTCTCATGATTGAGCCGCTACCAAATAGGTGGACTTTGTGGATGTTGGGGTCTCCTTGCTTAAATTTATATAGCCCACGAAGAATGCCTTCCCGGGAGCCCGCTGGCATCTCGGGGTGAGCATAATTCTCGTTACCCAGCGTCATGTAGTAATAGATGTCTTCCCCATCGGTATACATTCGTTTGAGGCCGTCTTCAATAACCGTAGCCACTTCATATCGAAACGCGACATCATAGCTGACTAGGTTGGGGATAGTGCTTGCCAATACGTGACTGTGCCCGTCTTGGTGTTGAAGTCCTTCCCCGTTCAAGGTTGTCCGACCGGCAGTGCCCCCTAATAAAAAGCCTTTTGCGCGGATATCGCCGGCTAGCCAGCACATATCCCCCACTCGCTGTAGGCCAAACATTGAGTAAAAAATATAGAATGGAATCATTGGTTGGCCGTGGGTTGCGTAGGCGGTCCCGGCCGCAAGCCAAGATGCCATTGATCCGACTTCATTGATACCCTCTTCTAGAATTTGCCCATCAACAGCCTCTCGGTACGACAATAGGGAGTCGCTATCGACGGGATCGTATAATTGACCGATCGGTGAATAAATCCCGATTTGCCGAAATAGTGCTTCCATTCCAAAGGTTCGCCCTTCATCTGGAATAATAGGGACGATATAGGGTTTAATTTCATCACGGAAGTATTTTGATAAAATCCGAACAAACGCCATGGTCGTTGATAGCTCGCTAGCTCCGGAACTTTTGAGGAACTCGCCATAAAATTCACTTTGCGGTAGTGGTGGAGCTGGGAATTCAGAGATCCGTTCAGGTAAGAATCCCCCCAGCTCTTGGCGTTGCTTTAAGAGGTACTGTATTTCGTCAGATTTTGGCTCGGGCCTAAAAAATGGAAGATCGGCGATATCGTCGTCAGGAATGGGGATTTGAAACTTATTCCGATAATCACGTAATTCTTTTTCACTTAATTTTTTTTGCTGGTGCGAAATATTTCGTCCTTCGCCGGCCTCTCCCATGCCAAAGCCTTTAATTGTTTTCGCTAACACGACACTCGGCTTTCCCTTGAAATTTACTGCGGCTGAATAGGCGGCAAACACCTTTTTGGGGTCGTGTCCGCCACGTGATAATTTGAGAAGGTCGTCATCCGAGAGGTGATTTACAAGTTCCAGTAAATCGGGGTGTTTTCCAAAAAAATGGTGACGCATATATGAGCCTGGCATGACTGAATATTTTTGAAATTCCCCGTCGACTACCTCACCCAGCCGACGAATGAGTAAATCTCGGGCGGGGCTCGCCAATAGTTCATCCCACTCTGATCCCCAGATCAGCTTGACGACGTTCCATCCGGAGCCCGTAAAAATACCTTCAAGTTCTTGAATAATTTTGCCATTACCTCGTACCGGACCATCCAGACGCTGTAGATTGCAATTGATAACAAATGTCAGGTTGTCGAGTTGCTCACGACCGGCAATAGAAAGTGCGCCTAAGGTTTCGGGTTCGTCGCATTCTCCATCCCCAATAAAACACCATACATGGGGATCGTGATCCAATAATCCTCGATTTTGTAAGTATCGATTAAATCGGGCTTGGTAAATTGACATCACCGGACCCAATCCCATTGATACAGTTGGAAATTGCCAAAACTTGGGCATTAAATAGGGGTGGGGATACGATGATAAGCCCCCGTTTGGGGCCAATTCCTGGCGAAAATGATGAAGATGTTCGTCGTTAAACCGACCTTCAAGAAAGGCCCGTGAGTATATGCCGGGAGACGCGTGCCCTTGGACATAAATTTGATCCGCGTATCGTTTCCCCCGGTTTCCCGAAAAGAAATGATGAAAGCCAACATCATATAGCGTCGCCGACGACGCGTAAGTCGAAATATGGCCACCTAATCCATCTGATTTTTTGTTCGCCTTAACTACCATCGCGACCGCGTTCCATCGGATGAGACCGGCGATTCGCTGCTCAAGTTCGATATCGCCGGGGTATTCTGGCTCCTCCTCGGGAGCGACGGAATTAATGTACGGCGAGTTAATTTCCGAAACGGGGGCAACTCCCAAATCTTGTAGCCGATTATTTAACGATTTTACTAGAGTCTTGGCGGCATCTTTGCCTTTGTAACGTACCAGATACTCGATGGAGTCGATGCATCGTTGAATTTCGATTTCTAGAGTCAGCTGATCATCCCTGCGTCCTCGCTGTATCGACGGAAGTGATTCCAATGTAGTCAACGTTGCTCTCCTAAAAAAATAGTGTAGTAAAATCAAATGTACAATATAGACCGTTTTGGTTCAATTTTCAGCCCGCGGCTTAAAGTAGATCGAAACAATATTCTGATGTAGGATATCAGTCCTATGGCTATAGTTATTGGTTCTATTCTTGTTGGGAGTGTTGTAACGGTCGTTGGGGTCGTCCTTGGATTATATGTGTCGACCCGCTTTGGTTGGGCAAGACGCACTGCGATTACTACTGAACCGCTGGGCGCCGGACAGTCCGCAATTGATGCATCGACTGGTAATACCTGGCGGCCGGATTTGAAATTGGAGCATTGTGCCATGGTTGTTGGGTCCAGGGATCATGAGGCGTTTTTGATTCCGGGCGTGACGTTGCTCGATAAGCCTGCGGAGCATTTGCCGAGCGATTATAGTGACGTAATTTCGAACAGTGTGCAGGAATTGCGAAAAATAGGCCTAAATGTTCGAATTTTGATGCCATCGGGGATTAGCGAGCCGTCTGTGTCTCCAATTTTTTCTCGACGATCCCTTCGATTTCGCTATTTTCCACTTCCAAAGATATTTCTAAGTAACAATTAATTCTCATGACTACCGGTGAATCGTTAACACTGTTAGATCACCTTCGGGAGTTGAGAGAGCGCATTTTGGTCTCAGCATTAGCTATTTTGATGGGAACGATCGCTTGTTACGCAGTGTACGATAAAATTGTCGTAATTTTAATGAAGCCATTCTTAAATCTTCACGGGTCTCCAACCACTCTTTATGTCAATTCGTTGTTCGAAGGATTTGCGACAAAGATGCATTTCTCCATAGTTGCGGGGGTAATTTTGACATTACCTGTCCACTTATATGGGCTAATTCGATTTGTATTGCCGGGATTGTCATCCAGTGAGAAGCGGGTATTGGGGTGGGCGTTGTTTGCCTCGCTTGTTTTGTCGGTGTTCAGTGTCTATATGGGGTATTTTTATTTTATTCCGGCTGCTGTAGAGATCTTGACCGGATCGGATTTTGTCCCCACAGGCGTTGGGGTTCTTTTGAATTTTAACCAAGCGCTCTTTTACGTCATGAATTTTATGTTGTACAGCATGTTAACCTTCCAATTGCCGATTGTTTTGGAGATTTTGTTGTACTTAAATATAATCTCAAGGCGAACATTATTGCGTCAGTCTCGATTTGTGATTGTCGTCATTTTTATTATTGCAGCCATTGTCACGCCGACTCCTGATGTCGTGAATCAATTATTCATTGCAGTTCCGTTACTTCTTTTTTATTTTGCAACCTTGGCGTTGGCCTATGTGTTTAAGTTTGGAGAAGGTTAATGTTTGGCGTGGGGACACCTGAATTTTTGTTAATTGCGTTTATCGCTGTACTGGTTGTGAAGCCAGAGGATGTTCCTAAATTAATGCGTAGATTTGGGGAAATATATGGGCGGGTACTTCGGGCATACCATGCCTTTCTGGATGAACTTGATTCGTTAGATGAGGTCGTAAAAAAATAGTTTCTTTCGTGATTGACATCTTCTCAAAAGAGGCGGAAACTTTGGTGAAACGAATATTGGATAGGAAGTGTTGAGAATGATCGGATCGACGGAATTAATTGTAATTGTCTTGGTAATAGTTGTTTTATTTGGTGCTTCAGCCATTCCTAAATTTGCACGCTCCCTAGGGCAAGCAAAGGCCGAGTTTGAAAAGGGATTTAAGGATGGTAAAAAAGCCCCTAAAGAGCCTGAGAACGGCCCACAAGACGAGTAATTAAGCCACTGATCTCGCTGGCCGCCGCTGGCAAAGTGGCCTTGCTGAAAGCCTGTGAGCCCTCTGGGGTGACAATCGTGAATGTACGCTGGTCCTTTCCAAATTGGGTTGCTGTGTTAGCGATAACGGCATCTAGTTTCTTTCGATTCAACTTATCTTCAGCCGAGCTCATTAGACGATCCTCATCGTCTAAACAAAAACCAATCATCACCTGGCTTTCCCGTTTGTGTAACGAACCTAGTATGTCGATCGTCGGCTCAAAATCCATCGTGATTGAGTGGCTACGTTTAATTTTTTCCTGCCTGAGCTGCTTCGGCCTAAAATCGCTAACTGCAGCTGGCATGACTAACACATCATTCTCGGGCCAGTGTGTGGTAATTGCATCCCGCATTTGGTCGGAGGTCTCTACCCTGATAACTTGACTGATATGAGGGTTGTTGATGAGATCTATTGTTGAGACCGCTGTAACCGTTGCACCTTGAAGGCTAAAAGTGTGAGCGAGTGTTGATCCGAACTTTCCTGTTGACCGATTCGTTATGTATCGAACGGGATCGATTGGTTCGCTGGTTCCCCCGAGCCCAATCAGTATATTTATTCCGTCTAATTTTGGGCAATCGAATTTTAGCAAGTTAAGCTTGTGGACTATAAGCTCCAAATCGATCATTCGCCCCGGTCCGAAGTCTCCGCTTGCAAGTGGGCCCGTGCTTGGACCAATTATTTCCACGCCCCATGATTTTAATCGACGGATATTTTCACTGGTCGCCGGGTTTTCCCACATCGTATCGTGCATCGCCGGTACGAGTATTTTTCGGCCTGGGAATGCAAGAAATGACGACAATAGAGGAGAGTCACAAATGCCATGCGATGCTTTGGCAATGAAATTGGCAGTTGCGGGAGCAACGATAAAAACGTCAGCTGATTGACGTGCGTCTAAGTGACGGATTTTGTGTGCCTGATCGGGACCAGGTCCATTCACCGGGTTTTCAGAAACGACCGCTAAGGTTTCAGGTGTAACGAATCTTATGGCGCTTGTGCTCAGAGAACAGTGAACGTCAAAGCCATTTGTTTTTAAGAGTCTAACTAAAGTTGGTGTTTTGTAGGCCGCAATCCCCCCCGTAATCCCCAGCTCAACCTTCATTAGGCGGCGAGTGATCGTGCTTTTGACTTGCCCTTAACTTCTTTTGATGGTTTTTTTTCATCTTTCTCACCGTCGTTTTCGACAAACTGAAGCTCTAGGTCCTGCTCCATTCGGGCTAAATATTCGTCATCGCTGTTGTGGTGCTCTTTAACTATAACCGTTAACTTGCCTAGCTCAATTTCTTTGAGGGCAACTAACACTGGGTTGGCCGTTTCGTCAGTTACTTCGATTAAGGGCCGGTATCCTTCTCGTAGCTGCCGTGCACGTTTTGAGACCGCGACAGACAACAGGAAACGATTTGGAATATTTTTAAGAATCTTGGTCATGCTTGCTTTGTCAGTGTCGTGTGTTGTCATTTAATATCTCCTAGTGAAAGTATGAATTTTTCGATTTCGTTTACCGATTGCGCTACTGTAGAATTCGTTACTCTGATATCGTAACTTCCTTTGGCAGACATCTCCACCTTGGCGCCTTCGATTCTACGGGCGACCACATCCGATTTTTCTGTTCCTCGAGATCGCAGTCGTGATTCTAGCTCAGACATTGACGGGGGTTCAATAAAAATCAATTTGCATCCTGGGTTGCTCTCCTTAACTTTCATCGCGCCTTGGGTGTCAATTTCAAGTAGTACCGTTTTCCCAATTGAATTGAGTCGACTTATTTCGCTCTTCAAAGTCCCGTACAGGTTTCCGTGGACTTCGCACCATTCTAGAAATTCACCGTTATTGGCTAATTTCCGAAATTCAGCGTGATTCATAAAATAATAGTGTGTTCCGCTGGTTTCACCGGTACGTGGCCGGCGAGTGGTTGCGGAAATAGCAACGCTTAAGGTAGGATTGCGTTCGAGTAGAGCTGAAATGATCGTTCCTTTCCCAACACCGGAGGGCCCGGATACAATTAAAAGGTGATTTGAATTTGAACTGGTCATTGGATTTTGCAGACCTCCCCGCAAAGTGAATTTTTAATAATATGACACTTCAATTTAGACTGTCCAGTATAAATCCGAGAAAGTTACTCATTAGGATCACCCGGTTTGGAATGATGGTTGTTTTATCCCTGTCAAGTTCCCAAATGACGTGGGCTAGTTATCAATCGGCTCTAGAATCGTATTATCAGGGTCGATATGCTGAGGCTAACAATGAGTTGGACGGTGTCGATACGCCCAATGTGAGATTGTTAAAAAGTTTAATTCAATTGCGCTTGCATGATCCGGCGGGTCGGGAGAGTTTTAAGTCGGTGGCAATTCCCCCGATTGGATCCTTCGAGAGGGTTCTGAAGTTTTGGTTTATTGATACTGCTAATGTGAGTGAAATGGCCACTGCCGTCCAGGCCTTAGATTCTGGCCCTCGCGCCTCGTTTGGCGAGCCTGCAAATCTTGAACTTGCCAGGGCTTATGTAAAAGCAAAGCAATATCGTGACGCACTGGTAATATTGAAACGGTTACAGAATTCGAAACGTGGCGATATTCGTAGAGACGCCGGGTTGATTCAAATTCGTGTGGCTATCGAAATGAATCAGAAGCTTGAGGCCGAGCAGCTGTATCGAAAATTTTTAATGGAGTATCCAACCGGCGATCGAGGTTTCGAGACGCTAATAATGCTAAATAAACGATTCGGATCATCGTACGGAGTACTTGATATTTTGGGTGGACGCGCTAGTCAACTGGTGTTTGTCCGAAGTCTATTTTCTCAGCGGGCCAGTTATGATTTTAATGCAATGGTCGACTCGTTGATGGCACGTGGGTTAACCAATGCCGAACGGCAGGAATTTTTGGTCGACCGAGGGATCCTTCAGTTCGAAGCATCTAAAGAGAGTGAGTGTATTGAGACAATGGCAGCGGCGTCAGCGTTAGGTCAGGAGACACGACAATCGCCATTGATTCTTTATTATACGGCGCGGTCTTACCAAAAGTTGAAGAAATATAATGAGGCTAAAGGTTCCTACATCCGGTTTGTCGAAACGAATCCGAAATCTGACCTGGCGCCAGCCGCGTATTACTATTTATATTGGGTATGTCAGGAACTAAATTGCTTAGATGACTATGACCCGTATTTGCGTCAATTTAAGAGCTTGCATACTGGGTCAATTTTTTACGATAAATTGATGTGGGAATTCGGTTGGAACGCCTATCTCAAGAAGGACTACGCGACGGCGTTTGATATTTTTGGCCGGACGGATTGGAAATTTGAGTCGGATATTTCAGCGAAAGTCTCATTTTGGTTAGCCAAGTCGGCTGAGCATCTTAATTCCGGAGGGGCGATGGATTTGTTTAGAAAAGTTTTGGATAAGCATCCCTACACCTATTATGGATATCGTGTCGCATCCCAGTTTTTCCCTGACCAGATTTCAGGACTGTCTGGTCGATTTAAACCGTCGGATCTTCAAATCGATCCATTGTACCGTACGATGCTTTCGATTGGGCTGGCTGACATGGCGGCTGAAGATCTTGATTATCGTGTCAGCCGTTTGCGGGATCGAGATGCTAAAACAGTTGTAACACTCGCGTACCTATATACAGGGATGCTTCAAAATCATCGGGCGATCAATTTGCTCACGAGTTTAGGATTCGCCATTAACCCGAAAGAACCTCGTATTTCTCGAGAAATCGCTCAACTATTGTACCCGAGGCCGTATTGGGGCGTCATTCAACGATATTCTGCCGAGTTTAACGTTGATCCATATTTAATTTTGGCATTAATGCGCGAGGAGAGTTTGTTTAATCCGAAGGCGAGGTCTCGGACGGGGGCCTTGGGTTTGATGCAGATTATGCCATCGACTGGTGCCGGGATTGCAAAGGGTTTGAAAATGGAATGGTCGGGTCCTGATGTGCTGTTGATTCCCGAAAAAAACATACGGCTCGGCATTAGTTATGTGGCGAGTCTTAAACAGCGCTTCAACAATAACCCTGTACTGATGCTTTCGGGCTACAATGCGGGGCCCAATGCGACCCGTCGATGGTTGGAGCGTTCCAATGGATCGGATGATATCGACGTATTCGTGGCAAACATCCCGTATTCTGAGACCCATTTTTATGTCACGCGAGTGTTGAAGTCATACTGGGTTTATCGACTGCTGTACGATCCGGAATTTGTTCAGAGTAAATCCCAGTAGTCACTTTCGGTTAAGCTAGGTTCGGCGAGTCTCGGGTTATCCGCACGGCCCGTCACGGATTACGTGATAGATGGCGATCTGACTTGTACCATTCATTGTCGCTGGGGCACGCTGTGATTGGCGATCGCCACATTATTAATGCCCCTCCGTAATTGGATTCAAAATTAAGTGCAAATGACTATTTAAAATAAGGTGTTGACATCCTGAGGCTGGGTTATTATAATTTGCTCCTCTTTTAAAACGGACACGTTCCTTGAAATTTCAATAACAAGCCTAAATTAAGTCAGTGCGAGCTTTTTTTAAATAAAGTTTTCTTGTCAAATCAAATGAGAGTTTGATCCTGGCTCAGGATGAACGCTGGCGGCGTGCCTAACACATGCAAGTCGAACGGGTGTTGTAGCAATACAGCATTAGTGGCGAACGGGTGAGGAATACATGGGTAATCTCCCCTTTAGACTGGGATAAGCCTTCGAAAGGAGGTCTAATACCGGATACGCTCTTGGGTTCGCATGAACCTAAGAGGAAAGTTTTTTCGCTAAAGGAAGAGCCCATTTCTGATTAGCTAGTTGGTGGGGTAAAGGCCTACCAAGGCGATGATCAGTAGCTGGTCTGAGAGGATGATCAGCCACACTGGGACTGAGACACGGCCCAGACTCCTACGGGAGGCAGCAGTGGGGAATATTGCGCAATGGGCGAAAGCCTGACGCAGCGACGCCGCGTGAGTGACGACGTTCTTCGGAATGTAAAACTCTGTCAGTGGGGACGATTATGACGGTACCCACAAAGGAAGCCCCGGCTAACTACGTGCCAGCAGCCGCGGTAATACGTAGGGGGCGAGCGTTATCCGGATTTATTGGGCATAAAGAGCGTGTAGGCGGCAGTTTAAGTCAATCGTAAAATTCTTCGGCTCAACCGAGGCATGCGATTGATACTGGATTGCTAGAGATTGGGAGAGGAAAGCGGAACTCACGGTGTAGCGGTGAAATGCGTAGATATCGTGAGGAACACCAGTTGCGAAGGCGGCTTTCTGGACCAAATCTGACGCTAAAGCGCGAAAGCGTGGGGAGCGAACGGGATTAGATACCCCGGTAGTCCACGCTGTAAACGGTGTTCACTAGGTGTGGGAGGTATCGACCCCTTCCGTGCCACAGATAATTCGTTAAGTGAACCGCCTGGGAAGTACGACCGCAAGGTTAAAACTCAAAG
>RHAI01000180.1 GCA_010028705.1 bacterium | reverse complement strand
TCGGGAGTAGGGGGGGTAGGGGGGACATCGTCCCCCTTACAGAGGTTCTCCATTTTCATCTTGTCCCACTTGTATTGTCCGAAATGTTTTCTAATTCGCTCTCTCAATTCGTCGTAACCCATGCGCTCACTCGGCATAACCACTATAGGAGACACATCGCGTACATTAATCTGGCGTACACCCCCAGTAGACCCGCCATAAACATAACCACCAGTTCCGTCACCATACACATAACCTGTTCCACCGCCGGCGGGGGGCGAATGGGGGGAGGATCCCCCCATATGGATATTCTCGTTTAAATCAAAATCCACTGATCCCTGTATGGTCGCGCGTTCCAGTTCTCCCGTAAACGAAAACAATCGCAAATCCAAGTTCAATGATTTCATATAGAGTTGGAATGTAGTGTCGACATTACCCATCAATCCCTTGAGTTCATTGGGTATAATAACATCATAAACAAAGACATGCAGCGGCCACCCGACATTCGGCTGGAATTGCAAACCCTTCTGACCGCAGGTTCTCGTACCGCGTCCGATAACTTGTTTTTGATCGGCCGCAGTGGATTGAGGCTCAAATATATGGACGTACTTAATATCAAATAAATCGATACCTTCCTTGAACCCACTATCCATCACTATAAACCGAATATTATCACCGTGTATGTTCTCTGGACGCGCGTTGAATCGCGCCAGAATATCTTTTTTCATAGCGACACTCAAGGGTTGGTCGAATACTGAAGTCGACGATAACATATACAGGTTGGAACCCTTCGTTTTTTGTAATTCCGCGTCCGTAGACATCTGTATCTTCTTGAACTTTTTCTTTCCGCTATCAACTGATTCGGCGGCGTATCCGAGAACCATACCGCTCGCAATCAACGCGGATGCAATTATCTTGACACCATAACTATTGGATTTTAAATCGGTGAAAATCATATGTTTGAAATGGGTTCCATATTCTTTCCTATCACTCTCATCTAATGATTTTATCTTACGTAAGAGAACGTCAAGTTTCGGAGAATGTGTTCCAATATCCGCTAAAAGAACAGCTGGATCACCGGGGTAGTCGACCAAATTGTGTTCCTTCTTTACTTTGGACCAGTTTGAACGTTTCTTCACACAGTCCGCGTCGAATAGAACGTTTGTTTCGGTTGCCATCGTGTCTTTTGTGCGTTGGATTCGAGTGTCGATCGGAGTGGCAAGTTCACTGGAAGCATAACTAGTGGGTGGGGATAGTCCGGATAAAGCATATGAAACTGATGACGCCGACGTCGATGTTGACGCTTTAGAGGATACAGTGCTTTCCGATACTGTTTCCCATTCAGCCGAACTCATTATAGATTATCGACAGATTATAATATTTCCCAATAGTATATAAATGAGTAATCTAGGAGGAGGAATTCAAGGTATATCCGTTCGTCAAACTGCAAACAGTGTTCGTAATAGCGATCACGTGATGGCGCGCAGGGTTTTGCGTAATTCGTGGAACAACAGCTATGTGAATGGGAATAGGCAAATCGGGCCTTTCCGGGCTGTCAATAATTTAGGCGATGTCCTTAATCGTCAGAATTACTCGTGCGGTGGACCCAATCCGATCAATTCGCGCCCCGGAATATATGGAAACGTGGGTGGCAGCATCCCGCAACAATGT
>RHAI01000179.1 GCA_010028705.1 bacterium | reverse complement strand
CTATGCTATATATCGAATCTGGCGTTTCATGACCGACGCGGATTTCTGCGCCCAACGCGCCATTGCACAGCAATACAATGTCCCATTGACGCGATTCACGCCGCCGAATCCATACGAAAACGGACAATATACGAAAACGCAATTGGATATGCGACGAAAGGCCGAGATTTTGAAATACGCGGCCAATAAATCTTCGACACAAACAAACAATTTAACGAAAAAACAATCGTATGCATTATTGTCGCGCGGTTCGCTATCGAAATCTTCACAATCGACATTGTTAAGCGCCGCCAACAGTTGTGCGGCCGACCGGTCCATCCCTCGCCCATCGTCGGCTTCCAATGTCCCTGGCCCGGTCGTTTATTTGTATGAAGACCCGGCCGTTCCTCTCTACCATTATTCGGATTTCAATACACGCACCTATCCAGACTATAATCCGGGCAATGGTGAAGCGCCGTGGAAAGTCATCACTTACACAGACGTTTCGCTCAATCCTCAAAGCACGGGCAATCTATTCTATTTGATTTTAAGCAACTATATCGACCAGCCAATCCACGTGTATGACGTCAATATTCCTGTAGGTGTATCGATTTCCGGCGTTCGGAAAACCGGTGTCGCACCCGATAACATTAAGGTTGATATTAAATCCATGACGATGACCGTGTATTACAATACCAGCGTAGCTTCGACTCTCCGAAATCCAACAAACACGGGGGCCAATTCCACTGGTCTGAATCTCGTATTCGATGTGAGTAATACAAGTCCGGGGGCATTTACTGCAACTCAGTATTTAGGCAATCTCGGATTTCAAGAAATCCAACTCTTCACTTCGCCGACTTATGTGTATTCATTCTTGGCCGCCTTTTCCATATCCGTTTCGTCGCCGTCAATGTCGGCGTCGTCGTCGAACCAGACTATACAGGAAATAATTCAAGACTATTTTGGGTCGGGCGGATTGTCGATTCAAGTCATCGCAAATATGAGTCCCGGCACGAATTCATCGACAAATTGCAATATATTGAATATTTCAGGGGACGCCCCGAATGCATTCGATACTGTAAATACCGGTGCTTCACTGTCCGAACACGTCGGATAGGTGTGTTATTGTTTCATAACAAACCCACCCTACTATTTATTTTTCGTTTTTCAGACACGCAGTTTGGCTGGGGAATACTTGACCAGACATACACTTATTGTGTTCGCCCATCTCGACGCATCCTCTTGTGTTGGCGATGTCGCCGACGTAGCACCAGCCTGCTTTTGCTTTTTGCGAACTGATTGGCGCGACAGTGGGTTCGGTGGTTTTCACGGGTTGAGGTTCGTCTTTCCGGCGACTATCGACTTCGCACTGTTTGGATTCGGGGCATTTGGGCGATTTTAGCGCTTGTTCTAATGCGTGGCGTTGCGATTCATCCATTCCGCCTTTGCTCCCGTCTTTTAATAGATTGCCGATGGAATGCCCGGTTCCTTTAGCAATATCGACGCTGGTTTTTGCCACGTCGGCCGCGACATCAGTGGTAGTATTAATCAATTCCCCTGCAGAATATCCTAACATAGAGGATACTTGTTTGATAGTCGGCGCCAACATCGCATTTAACGTGTCGATGGCATTTCCGGTTGCCGACAACAAATTCACGCCGATTAAAGCCAGCACGACAAACACCAAAATAATGATAACAA
>RHAI01000178.1 GCA_010028705.1 bacterium | reverse complement strand
GGCACCCATAACCGTTATGGCCATTTTTAGAGCGCCATCCGCGCCTGCCATTAAATCCGCGACTTTCGTGAGCCAGAATTTGACGCAGGCAACGTTCCGACTTTTAGCCACGCCGCCGGTGGCATTGAATGGCTCTGCAGTTAGTAAATACTATTACTCATTTGATAGTGGTGCGACTTACTCCGACGCCGGCGCATTTGATTTAAGCGCCGGCAATGTGTCAATGACAATTTCGACGGTTCCGAATGACATATCCACCAATATTATTATTGCGGCGGAGAATTCTGCTGGAAGGTCGGTTGGGTCGGCACCCATAACCGTTATGGCCATTTTTAGAGCGCCATCCGCGCCTGCCATTAAATCCGCGACTTTCGTGAGCCAGAATTTGACGCAGGCAACGTTCCGCATTGAATGGTTCGGCAGTTAGTAAATATTATTACTCATTCGATAGTGGCTCTACTTACTCTGATGTTGGTGCGTTTGATTTAAGCGGCGCCAACGTGTCAATGACAATTTCGACGGTTCCCAACGATGTAAGCACCAATATCATTATTGCGGCGGAGAATTCTGCTGGAAGGTCGGTTGGGTCGGCACCCATAACCGTTATGGCCATTTTTAGAGCGCCCTCCGCGCCGGCCATTAAAACGGCCACTCTTGTGAGCCAGACTTCGACACTGGCCACCTTCCGACTGTTAGTTACCCCACCGGTGGCATTGAATGGTTCTGCAGTTAGTAAATACTATTACTCATTTGATAGTGGCGCGACTTATACTGACTCGGGCGCATTTGATTTAAGTGGCGTCAATGTGTTGGTATCAGTTGCCACGGTTCCCAATGATGTAAGCACCAATATTATTATTGCGGCGGAGAATTCTGCTGGAAGGTCGGTTGCATCGGCTCCTATAACCGTTATGGCCATTTATAGAGTTCCATCCGCGCCGACCATTCGAACTGCAACTCTTGTGAGCCAGACTTCGACACTGGCCACCTTCCGACTTTTAGTTGCACCCCCCACCGCATTGAATGGTTCGGCAGTTAGCAAATACTACTATTCATTCAATAGTGGCTCTACTTACTCTGATGCCGGCGCGTTTGATTTAAGCGGTGCCAATGTGCTAATGACTATTGCGGACGTGCCCAATGACGTAAGCACCAATATCATTATTGCGGCGGAGAATGGGGCTGGAAGGTCGGTTGCATCGGCTCCTCTAACGGTTATAGCGCTTTATAGAGCACCCTCCGCGCCGGTTATAGGGGTTCCAACCTCCACCGCGAATTCCATAACCATCCCATTCACGGCTTCTTTACCGAATGGATCGCCAATCACAGACTATTTGATTTCGCGAAATGGTGCGGCGGCAACATCTGTGGGGACTACCGTATCTCCTATTGTTATCACTGGATTAAATGGCAAGACTGCTTATTCGGTGATTCTATATGGGGTGAATGCGCTAGGAACATCCGTGGCATCTAACACGGTTTCGATTACCACGAAATAACACAATTCATATATTGATGTGTAAATCAAAAATATACACATCAATGGATAAGACGTGGTGGGTTTATTATGTCCCGCCGGTCGAACTACGCCGACGGTTTATCGGAGTCTGATTTTGCGTTTGTCATTTCACGGATTAATTCTTTGAATGCGCGCGTAAGACCATCTTTGGTAGGCGGCGA
>RHAI01000177.1 GCA_010028705.1 bacterium | reverse complement strand
TAGCTCAGTAGGTAGAGCATTCGGCTGTTAACCGAAAGGTCCTAGGTTCAATCCCTAGTTGGAGCGTCCATTTACACAATAAATACCTGGTTTATTGTATAATATGCAAAATCCGTTCTGCAAATATAAGAATGCGTTTGGGGAGCCGAACACTGGTATTCGCAAATATAGAATCATGAATATAGCGATATATGATACGCTATTGGTGTTGGTGATTGCCATCGCTTTAGCGTGGTTTTTTAGGTTGCCTTACATTCCAACCATCGTAGGAATTTATCTGTTGGGTATCGTCGCACATCGTCTATTTTGCGTCCAAACTGGAGTCGATATAATGCTGTTTGGGAAATGAAATAATCCAATCCATTTGCGTCTTTGAACGTTTCTTGCGCTTCGCAGTTATTGTCGAAATCCGTAAAACGCGTCTAACTCGATTATAGGCACATTAGAATGTCAAACTGCGTGAAATGAATTATCCATCAAATAAAACAATTTGGTTATCAAGAAATACGGGAAATTCTTGTCAATTAACTCGTCTTGTGGTGTGGTGCCGAACCAAACGCAAGTGAAAAACGGGACAAACCTCAAAGCGTCGTCCAAATCGCGCTGGTAATCTTCCGGTGAATATTTTGTAATGCCATATTCTAACAATTTCAGATAGTAATATTGTTTTGCAAGTTGAAATATCGGTCTCACGTTGGCAATATCAAAACTCTCGACGATGAAAAACACTAAATCTTGAACCCCCTTCCCAATGCAACAGTGCTGCCAATCGATAAACCACGGTTCGTATCCATTTTCGGCGTCGTAAAAAATGTTCGGCGATTTGATATCGCCGTGGATAAAAGTCAGATTCCCCCCGCTTGAAAACCGGCTCTGTATGTCGGAAAAATTACAGAATATTTCATCGCATAAGTCCCGCTGTGATATATTCAATGTTTTATACCACCTCGATTTAAATGCGTCCTCTCGTTCCAACACAAACTCGCTAAAAAACGGACAAAACAATTCATCGGAATAATTGTGCAAGCCGGGGAATTGCGTTTTTAATGGCTTCCCCCAGAATTGGCTATGCATTTTTGCCATTCTATCCACGATTTTCAGCGTCGTATCCACCGACACCTCATTCAAATTCAAATTCAGCCGAAAATTCCGCAGCAATAATAGATTTTCCAACGCGATTCCGAATGGCCGATTGCCTTCATCGGCGAGCAAATGGTGGAATTTCGGCACGCGGACTTCGATATTCGGCGCGATATGCGTGTAGAAATAATACTCGCGGGAATACAATGCCAACCGTTTCGCCATTGACGAGAGGTTGTTTTCTTGTTCGGCTTCTAATTTTACAACGGCGTTTATTATCCGGTTGTCATCAGTTTCTATCCCAACGGCAATGACATCGGCGATGAACCCGCCTTTTAGTTTCGTGTTGCCGATATGAACATTACGAACGTTCGGCATGCGTCGGATTGCGTTTATTACGTGGTGGTCTTCGTTGTCGGGTGAGTCGCGTAAAAACGCGCCGATGTCGAAGTCGCAGAAATCCGAAATAGACATATCGACGCCATATTTTCGCAATTCATCCTCTTGATAAATTGTTTTTATTCCGACCAGCCATTTCGGCGACACGCCTTTGCCACTTAAAATTCCGGTTTTCGAGTCTTCGAAAATAATGCATCGGCCGGGCTGTG
>RHAI01000176.1 GCA_010028705.1 bacterium | reverse complement strand
TTCCCCGCTACAATGTCCCGCAACGCCACCCCATTAAATTCAGCCAGATAGGAGGCGACGGTATGCCCTTCCGGGGTCGCGATCGACAAAATATCCCGAACAAATCCATCATCTTTCTCCGCCAATATTTCCCGTAAAGACGAACCGATATCTGTAGCCAGCCAGTGGGCGACACTGCGACCGCCCTGATCCCTAATCGACAAAATATCCCGACCAAATACAACGTCGTTCCCCGCTACAATGTCCCGCAACGCCGCGGCATTTTTCTCAGCTAGCCAGTGGGCGACACTGCCACCGTCCCGATCCACGATCGACAAAATACCCCGACCAAATCCGGTATCTTTCCCCGCTAAAATGTCCCGCAACGCCATGCCGTTATGTTGAGCCAGCCCGTGGGCGACGCTAGTTCCATCCTGATCCGTAACAGACAAAATATCCCGAACAAATCCGGCATCTTTCCCCGCTAAAATGTCTCGCAACGCCTCGCCGTTATCATAAGCCAGCCGGTGGGCGACACTATACCAATACGGGCGCGCGATCGACAAAATCTCCCGACCAAACTCCTCATTTTTTTCGGCTAAAATGCCCTGCAACGTCACTCCATTAATTTGAGCCAGCAAGTGGGCGACGCTAAATCCTTCCTGATCCGCGATCGACAAAATCTCTCGACCAAATCCGGCATCTTTCCCCGCTAAAATGTTCCCCAACGCCACACCATTTCCCTGAGCCAGCCTGTGGGCGACGCTAAATCCTTCCTGATCCGCGATCGACAAAATACCTCGAATAAAACCGTCATCTTTCCCCGCTACAATGTCTCGCAACGCCCCTCCGTTATAGTCAGCTAGCCAGTGGGCAAAAGGATTACCATTGACTAGCCGACTCAATAAGTCCGGCTCTCGCTCCAAGGCCTTGGAGGTGAGTACGACGGTACAGTCGCGGCCAGATATCGTGGTGAGGGCACGGTCTGAAATATGAATATCCGGATGCGCAAGTAGTGTTCGAAGGATATCCAAGTGCCCTTCCCGCATGGCCACTTCCAAGGCCGAGAGCCACGAACTTGCAACTATCGTATTGGGATCCGCCCCATTCGTTAACAGCACCTGGACACAGTCGGCAGATTTGCCGTGCGAAATCGCCAACATCAATGCGGTTTTACCCGCGGTATTGGGACGATTGAGTATCGAAGCCACCGCCACCCCATTCTCCGAGCAATGGTCGATCATGGCCTGGACGACCTCGGAGTTCCCACTCATTGCGGCGTGCATCAGGGGGGTGTTGCCCCGGCTGTCACATTCAGTGACGACATATACAGCCAGGTGACTGGACGAATACTCGGAAATGACCCGCACCAAGTCGGGTTGTCCCGATGTCGCCGCGTGGGCCATCAATTGAACCCCCAGTTCCAGGTGAAGCGATCGATTCGGCGACATAATTGATAATTTAGGTACGGATAACGATACGATTCTGAACTGAGTCATGAGGATCTCCTTTAATATTATCGGGCGGTTTGGGTGAGCCACCAGAAACAACGTGGACCCAATTATTTGTCCATATTTTTACATAATAAATTTTAATTTTATTTACCCCCCATCCCGCCACGACTTACGAGATCACGCAACAGCCGCCTCTTGGCGGGAGGTATGTCGGGCAAAGACATCGGGAGACATCGCCCGTAAAATGTCCGGAGAT
>RHAI01000175.1 GCA_010028705.1 bacterium | reverse complement strand
TACCGGCTCTACTGGACCTACCGGTTATACTGGACCAACCGGACCAACTGGTCCTACCGGCTCTACTGGACCTACCGGTTATACTGGACCAACCGGACCAACTGGTCCTACCGGTTATACCGGTTTTACTGGACCAACTGGTTCTACAGGTTATACCGGATCAACTGGTCCTACCGGTTATACTGGTCCAACCGGTTATACTGGACCAACTGGTGATACCGGACCAACCGGATCAACTGGTGATACCGGTTATACCGGACCAACTGGTGATACCGGACCAACTGGTCCTACTGGTTATACCGGACCAACTGGTTATACCGGTTATACTGGACCTACCGGATCAACTGGTCCGACCGGTTATACCGGACTAACTGGTTATACCGGCTCTACTGGTCCTACCGGTTCTACTGGACCAACTGGTTCTACAGGTTATACTGGACCAACTGGTCCTACCGGTTATACTGGTCCGACTGGTCCTACTGGTTATACCGGTTTTACTGGACCAACTGGTTCTACAGGTTATACTGGACCAACTGGTCCTACCGGTTATACTGGTCCGACTGGTCCGACTGGTCCTACCGGTTATACCGGACCAACTGGTGATACCGGACCAACTGGTTATACCGGACCAACTGGACCTACTGGTTATACCGGTTATACTGGATCAACCGGATATACAGGTCCTGGTGGATTAGATGCTTTCAACGCTCAATTTACATTAACATCGAATCAATCATTGACATCTGATTTAAATAGTATTATCACATTCGGTACTAACTTTAATAACACTACCATCACTATCGCATCAGGTGTTTGCACAATCAATACTGATGGTTTTTATATTTTTGAAACAGATGTCTATTTTTCTCCATCTTCTGTCATCTCTGGACGAGCAATAGCATTTCGTATCAATGGTGGAAGTGTTAATTATGGCGAACAAAGTGAAGTTTCAACTTTTAGCGGTCAAATAGTATCTATGAGTTCAGTATTCTCTCAAAAATTAACAAATGGCTCTACAGTCGACGTAAGAGCATATCAAGATTCTGGAAGTACTATTAATTTAATTGGTTCAACTGCTGATGCTAATAGTTATACACAATTACGAGTTACTCAAATCTCACAAGGTCTTCCAGGTGCGACTGGACCAACTGGTCCAACAAATGGTCCAACAGGACAAACGGGATCAACTGGATCAACTGGATCAACTGGATCAACTGGATCAACTGGATCAACTGGATCAACTGGATCAACTGGATCAACTGGATCAACTGGACAAACAGGTTTAACGGGACCAACTGGATCAACTGGACAAACAGGTTTAACGGGACCAACTGGATCAACTGGACAAACAGGTTTAACGGGACCAACGGGACCAACGGGACCAATTGGACAAACAGGTTCAACGGGATCAACAGGATCAACAGGTATACCGGGTCCAACTGGAGCACAGGGATTGGATGCCACTACCGGATTATTCCAATTGACCACAGACCAATCGATTAGCACTAATACACGAACCGTTGTTAATTTCATCCAGCAATCCAATACTACAACTATATCTTATTCATCGGGAACATTTACAATCAATGATATTGGTTTTTATATTTTTGAGACAACGGTGTATTTTGCATCTACAAGCACCGTTTCTGGACGTTCGATTAGTGTTCATGTGAATGGAGCATTAGTGAATAACAGCGAA
>RHAI01000174.1 GCA_010028705.1 bacterium | reverse complement strand
GCCAACCGAGACAGCCGCACGGTCCAGCAGGGCACGCAGGTGCTGGAAAATATCGAGCATGGGGAGGGGAAGGTGACCCTCAAATATGGGAACACGGCACTCGCCAGTAGCGACAAATTGTTTCCCGGCCAAGACAAAACCGTCGATGTGAAGCTGGCGATGGAGGGAGCGAAGGGTCTCCTCATGCTGCCTAAACAGATGGTAGATTCTGGCGTCGCATCGGTAATCGACGGAGCCAGCCAACTGGGTCAGCCAGGGACGTACACAACCGATGGGGTGTTGGATTACCTCAAAGCCACTCATGAGCAGGTGATTCGACCGGATGGTGAATCTGGACCCACGACAATGTTGGGGAATACGCTCAATGGTGCCATTTCGATTGTGTCAGGGGCCTCCGTTTTATCGTTGTTGACAATGCCAGTCGCCGGTGCCGCCGCCCAACCGATAGAAGGGGAAACCAAGGCCTTAATCACGGAAGAGGGGGTAGCCGGTTCCACCCAAATTTCAAACCCAGTCCCAAGTAGGGTTGCGAGGGTGATTGATGAAGAATTTTTAGGCACTGAAACATTGGCAAGGGGCAGCGAAGCATGGGTTACAGCTGCGGATGATATCAAGGGAATTAGTAATTCTACAGACTTGGCAAAGCGTTTAACTCTTACTAACGAAAATGGTCGATTATTAGACGATTCAAAAGTGATTTTAGAATTTGATACCCCATCAGGTATTGCAACTCCCATTAACCGTAATAATCCCGGGTTTGTTACCCCAGGAACTGGAAAGACAGCTGGTGGAGCCAGAGAATTTGTCATTCCAAATCAAAAGCTTGAGGAATTACAAAACTTAACTATTAAAAAGGTGAATAAGCAATGATTTTAGAAGAACTGACCGGAGATCGATTGATTGAAATGAGGAAAAGCCTACTAAAAATTGCTGTCGATGCGAAGCTATGGGAAAAGTATTTTATAAATCCAACTACCAAAGAACGATGGATCGAAGACTACCCCCAAAGCGAGCTCCAAGGAGGGGGGCCTCCTCGGTTGAGAAAGGTTGAGCGGTTTCCAGATGAGATTGAAGAAGAATTAAAAGCAGATGCGGAGTTGGGCAACTAACCCCGCCGCCTCTCCCTCTTAGGCGTCGTGGCATAATTGATACTACAGGAGGAAAAAAATGAGGCTAGAATTTTTTGAGCCCAATATCCCTGAGAATTTGAGAGACCAAGATTGGAAGGCTGTTCATGACAAGCGATTCCTATTCAACGGCAAAGAAATTCTACTTCCAGATGATATCTACCAGGTGCAAGAAATTGGGAATCGGCTTTTGATATTAATTAGCCCAAGGTCTCCCATCTATACTTTGGGGAGTTCTTAACTGGGGGCAGTATATTATCTGCGGCGATAGTTCTTGGATTTGTACTATTGTTATTTCAAATTTTTGTATTATTATTTTCTTACAATGATATAAAAACCCATTTGAGTGGATTGATAGCTATGGCTTTTGGATATTTTTTTTATTTTATGAATATTTTTTATATTGGATTTTATAGGGATTTTGGATGGGACTTGAGGCAGGATTCGGAACTCTATATTTTACTATCGTGGTCATTTTCATGGTTTGGCTTTCTACTCCAACTCCTCATCTACCTATTTGTTGGAGGGAAGAAGCTGTGGCGTCACTATTTAAACTCCATAGAAAGTCACGATCAAAGGCAGTGATATACACCTTGGAGCGG
>RHAI01000173.1 GCA_010028705.1 bacterium | reverse complement strand
CGCCCAATCGCCAATTCAACAAGAGCGTTTTTGCTAAAAAAGTCGCAACCACCATTCTGCCGCGATTGTGCATATACCCCGTCCGATTCATCTGACGCATACAAGCATCGACGAGAGGAAACCCCGTCCGACCTTTTCGCCACTTGTCGAAATCCGCATTGCTAATACGCCATTTAATGTGCTGGTATTTTTCTGTAAAAGTTCCGCTCAACACTTCTGGAAACCCATATAAAACATGTGCGAAAAACTCGCGCCAAATCAATTCGCGCAATAGACCGGAGCGCAAACCATAGGCGTGTTTGATGCCGTGATAGACTTCGCGAATAGACAGACACCCGAATTTAATATAAGCCGACAAAAACGTGGTTTCGTATGTCATTTCATCGCGTTTTTCCGTGTAATCCTCTTGACGTTGCAACGCTTTGTGGAACTGCGCGCGAGCATTCTCACGCCCACCTCTCACCAATATATCTGTGTTGGGCGGATTCGACGCGAATCGCCGCATCGCTTCCTCTAAACGCATTTCCCCCGAAAACCGATGAGAGGAAGAGACAAATCGAGAGGTTGTCATTTTGTGCGGTTCCGGGACATTCCGGCTCAACACATTCTCATAAAACGGCGTGTATTTCTGATACGGTTTCTTCTGCGAGGAGTTGTATGGCGCGTTCGGAAATGACCCACCGGTTCCAATTTCGCCGGGTTCATACAAATAATAATCCGACGATTCAATACACTCAACCCCCATCGCTTTACATCTGGTGCGAATATCCAAATCGCGTTTCATCGCATACGGACTATAATCGCGATTATACCCCACCACTTCGATACCCAGTGTATCAATCAAGTGTTTCAAAGACGGGAATGTCGCGCCGTGCAACACAATCAATCTTCCGCCGCGCTTGGCCAAATCCGACGCCAAATCCTCTAGTGATTCAATCATGAACTGGACCGCATTGTCGGATTTGTATTTGTTGGACGGGCCGACTTGTTCTGGCGTGAATATGAAACACGTATGCACTTTGTTGCATCGCCTAGATAAATCGTGTAAGCCCAGATTGTCATCCACGCGGAGGTCGCGATGAAATAAGAACAGACCGTGTTCGTGTTTTTTATTCGCCGGTTCGGGTTGCTTTGGTTGAGAGGATGATTTCGCGGGCATATAGGGAAGGGACCTTGTATAACACCATCAGTTATATTATCTATGCCATTTTACCGAGAACGACGGTATCATAACACAACCACCCCCTTCCAATGTGTGTGTGTGAAAATAAACAATATAAAACGACACCCATATTAATATAAACTATCGAAAACAAGACGACCGAGACAACGACAATGAACGCGCCCCAAGAACTCGACATTTTAAGCAAAATATCGGACTTTGCAAAAACCACCGCGGTGAATTGGGTAGTCGAATGCAATCGTATGAAAATCCAAGCGACGATTGAGCTGCGAAATATCCGCAAAGAATATTTTGTGTTGGATGGTCTGATTCGCGTCTTTGAATGCGCTGCGTGGATGTTATGGTGTGCTTGGGTGCATCTGACACATACTCGTTTGGAACCTGCGCATTCCGAATGGATTTGCGTTTCCAAATACGGGTGTTTGAACTCTTATTATACGGCGGATAAATACCAATACATTGGCGTGGTAGATGACGAATATCCGGACGTGTTTCAATCTGGATATAATATGCTATGCAAACATTTTTACGACACGCGACACCCTGACGAGACTGG
>RHAI01000172.1 GCA_010028705.1 bacterium | reverse complement strand
GCTTATCGATATGAACGACCTTCTCATCTTTCCTGGCTAAACGCGTCGGAATCCATTTCCGGTGTTTCTGGTTAAATACGCACTCCACCGGGATAACGCGGTCCAAATAGACGAATTTATTGGCGTCCATATTCTCGAAATCCGCCTCGTCCTCGCTTTCCTCCGCTAAATCGAGATTCTCGTTCTCCCGAATCCTTCGAAACAGCCGATTCAGAAACACGCTGGTTTTGTAAGATTGCACTCCCGCTAAACCACAATAGACGCCTCCCGACCCCTTCGACGATTCGGAGAAGGCGTATAAATGATATAGGTCCAATTGCGGGTCGGCGACAATATTAAACACTGCCGGGTATCGATAAGCCGGTTTCCCATAATCGAACCGCGGCATCGGTTTCTGAATCGCAACCGTCATTTTCTGCGCGACTTCCGCCGAAGTTATCGCCGTTGCCCCTCCTCCCATCATCGCAGGCGCAACCCCGCGTTTCTGGATAGGAAAATTCACATAAGGCGCCACGTGCGCAATCTCCCGGTATTGCACGTGATGCGCCGTATAAGCCATCTGTTTTGCCAATTCCACCGGAATCGTGGAATCCAAAATGCTTCCGGCACAACTATGCCACATTATCGGAAGCGCGAATTCCGGACAATCGTCGATGAACTCGCGCAAGAATCCGAACCGGGCGCCGAAACATAGGTTGTGTAAGGGAATACCTCGAAACAGATAAATATCTTCTGCAACAAATATCGGTGTCGCATCGGGGGGTTCATACATAGTTCCATATACCACCGTCCCGAGCGAATAGGTTCTCGGGAAAGACCTCGTCAGTCTAGGCTCGACGGAACAAATCTGCTTGTCTTTGTCTAGCCCTAATAAATAACACGCATCCTCGCTCCCGTTTTCTAAATAAGAATACCACACGAAATATTTGCGTCCGATGGGAATCGCCAATGCAACCGAATCGCGTTTTACGACATCTTGAGACGACGCGGAAACTTTCTTATGTGCGGTTTCATAGGAAAGTTCAAAAGACGGGAAACGCTTCAACAACCCGGTATATTGTGTCAGAGAATTCATTGTTGCAAAATGATTACAGCGCGATTATAGAATGGTGTTGCAAATCGTTTATGTCGGTTTGGCAAATCAATTTTTACGCCTTTTGACATTCACCGTGTAGTGAAACGACGACCAAAGGCGTACGCCAGCATCTCTCTGCATATATACGGCATTCGACATAAAGAGAACGCAATAAGATAATCTATCATCGGTAAAATATGAATCTATTCGGAATATTAGCAAAACAGTTGGTAAAGAGAGAAAAGCGTGTGCTGGGAAGATGGGCGATTGAATCCTGTGAAAAAAAGACGAATACCAAAATCGATATGTCGAATGAAGACCACTGTGGGCCTTGTGGATTGAGCCCGGCAGTTCCATCCCGGTTGGCTGGGGATGAGGACGGACCGCGCTCGCCGCCCTCCAAAAATTGAAAGACTTTTTATTTTTGTCCGAACATCGGCCCCCTTTTTGTTCTTTGATTCTTTACAAAATTTGAACCCCCCAAATCTCGCTCTCGCTCTCTCGCTCATTAATAATAACAACTCGAACCCCGATCCCGGACCCAACGCATTTCACTATTAATACTGTTATTATACTATTAATAATGTCTTTCCACAATTTTATCTCAAAAACCGAGTCTAAACACTCTGCGGCTCGCAAAAACAGAATGGATTGGCATCGCGTTCT
>RHAI01000171.1 GCA_010028705.1 bacterium | reverse complement strand
GCCCCCAGATCTGGGGGCTTTAGGGCCTAGAGACTCTCTATCGTTTAGCTACTTCTTAACTGGGGGCAGTATACTTTGCCCGGACCAAACGCGGTCGGTAAAAGTAAATTTTACCTCCCTTCGGCTCAGGGCTGTAGTATTTACGTAACATCGCCGGCCCGGTCTTTTCACCTCACCCTGCCCCTCTCCCCACGATGCGTATTTGTTTTGTTTGAATAATCCGGTACGGTTTGTGGATCCGGATGGGCGGGAGAATAAGGAGGCGGCGGAATGGGCCAGACTCAATCTTTCGGGCAGCAAGACGCTTCCATACGATAAAGGCTGGATAGAAACTCGTTCAAATATCGGAGGCGACTTTTCAAAACGAACGAAGCTTGAATGTAAAGACCTTGTGTACTTTGCCTACTCGATTGGGGGAAAAGAAACCGATATGCTCAGAAATGCATTTACGATGAAGCAATGGTTTCAAAACCATGGAACATACATTCCAAGAGATAAGCTGTCTGCGAAAAACCTTGAAGTCGGCGATGTGTTTTTTATGGGAAAAGAAAATACGCTTTCACATGTAGCAATGGTCTCGGATATAAATGCGGATGGCGACTTTTCGGTTCAAGGAGCACATAAAAGTACCGGTACGGATATTTTGCGTGATAGAGATGGCTCAATACACTATTTTAAATCAATAAAAGAATTGGATAATTGGCTAGGTAAAACCACGTTTGGAATCGGACAACAAAAAAAATGAGAAAAATTTATTATTTAGCTATCTTTATTATTTCGTTGAGCATAATTTGGGGGTCTTCGATAACGATTTTCAAAATAAAATTTCTGACGCTTCAAAAGACGGATTTAATTGCCGTGACATATGATTTTGCTAAAACCAACGACTTTTGGACATTATATAATATAACTTCAGATTCCGGACTAGTTGTACGAAAAATATTTGGAAAAAAACGAGAAATCCAATATGTCGATTACTTTCCAGGGAACAATGAAAAAGAGGGGTTTGGAAGATATCGCTACTCTAAATTCACGATAGGAAAATGTGCGTTTTTGAGAACTTGCTTAGGCAACACTCTATCTCGATACTTACTTAACCCCTACGAATTACAGCTCGTAGAAATTTTCAAAACAGAATTGAATCCTCAGATTGAAATTACGGACTTGCAAGTGACGAAAGAAGTAGCTGGAGGAACCATACCTCAAAGCAATCATAAATCGTATCAATGTTTTTTAGTGAGTTTTGGGGACCCAGAGGCAGGATGCCCATACAATTTTCATTTCATCAAAGTACATCGAGTTGGCTTTCGACTAAACTCATTTGAGTAGGCGCAAGACGATGTATGACGCCGGTCAACGGTTAATCGGGGAAGAGATTGTGGATACGGGTCAAAATTTCCAAAATCGAGGGCGGCCTGAGGCTCTCGAAGGCAATTTCAAAGAACGTCAAACCATCGGCTACGTGAACATCGGGCTCAACTATTCGATCAAAATTACCCAGCGAGACACTCCCGCCCGACCGATGGGTGCGGATGAGATCACCTACGAACACCGGGATCCCTTGGGCACCAATGTCCAGACCACGACGATCGTCCCCTATCTCGACACCGACCTCCCGGCTGGCACCCCTCATAATTCAACATTGGCTTTAACACCCTATGGCGTCGTCGATCACTATCAATCGCTGCCTCATGGGCAATATCCTGATTTACCGGAGTTTACGGGTAAACGGCTGGATACGGGA
>RHAI01000018.1 GCA_010028705.1 bacterium | reverse complement strand
ACAGCAGCCCCTCCCAAATGAACTCATTGGCGAAAGCGCGAAATATCTAATCGAGGGAGAGACTTATCTCTGCACCTTCTATCAAGAGGAAGCCGTCGGTATAGATCTACCTAAAACAATGGTACTAAAAGTAATATATGCCCCACCTGAGATAAAAAAAGCAACAGCAACCAGCACTATGCGACCAATCGAACTCGAGCGAAATATAGTCATTAATGCACCCGGATTTATTAGCGAGGGGGATTCGGTACGTTTCAATACCGAAACTGGCGAATACATGGAGCGTGTGCAATCGTGACAGACGAAACAAATTTAAAGCCACCAACCATTCAGTTAGATATCTCACAGGAAGTATCTCACGGGAAATATGCCAATCTAGTACTCTCAAATGCTACTCCCGAAGAATTCATATTGGATTTTGCATTTCTCCAACCAGGCAATTTGAAGGCCCAGGTCCTCCAACGAACTATACTATCTCCACGAAATGCTAAGCGCCTGTGTGCATTACTCCAGAGGAATATCACCGATTTTGAAAGTCAGTTTGGCATAATCTCCGATGAACCCCAACGTCCCGGAATTACCCTTAGCTTTAATTAAGAGCTACTTTGAAATCGCACTAGCGGAAGCAAATGTTGCGGGCCAGAGCGGCGAAGTCCCCGTAGGTGCAATTGTCGTAAAAAATGGCATTATCATTGGGCGTGGCCATAACCAAAAAGAATATTTTTCTGATCCCATTCAACACGCTGAAATAATAGCGATTCAAGATGCCTGTAAATCGACTGGTAACTGGCGGCTAGATGATTGCATCCTTGTATCCACACTTGAGCCGTGTCCAATGTGTGCGGGAGCCATTTTACATGCTCGAATAGCGAAGGTTTATTTTGGGGCATTCGACCTAAAATGGGGGGCGGCCGGAACAAAGACAGACCTATTTAGTACTGTTTTTTTTAATCACCGAACAATTGCAACGCATATTGAATATGATGAATGCGCTCAAATACTCACAAACTTCTTTAAACAATTACGTCAGAACTAGGACCTAAACGCGAAAGCTGTCACCTTATTAAGAATATGGGCTCTCACAGCTATACCATTTTTGCACCGTGCAACGCTACCAGCCACATTATATGTCCATAAAAAAAGCCATGTTGGAGCAAAAAACGGCGCCCCACAGGTTGCCAATTTGGAACTACCAATGACCGGATCAATGGAGACGTCAGGAAATATACTAACCCCAAAATAACGCAATGTTTGATCAAAAGGTAATCAGGGAATGAGGGCACTGAACTGTAAAGGAGGATCGATGGACGCACAAAATTCTGATTCCCTCACCGAGAATACCGGCGATAGTGCTCCGCTCCGCGACACTAACTGTATTCTTATAAGCCTAGTATTCGACTGTGCCACTGTAAACATTACTATCGGAAAAAACTAGGAATTTTGGTGGCGGTGACTAGATTCGAACTAGTGACACTACGGGTATGAACCGTATGCTCTAACCACCTGAGCTACACCGCCAAAATATGTTTATTAGGTTATCGAAGTTTAATAATTTGATCAAGTTGCCGGAGCTCTCCGGATGTAAGCTTAGCAAATTTCCCCGCACCTAATTTACCTAACTGGATTGGCCCCATCGATAACCGCAATAGTTTTTTTACACGGTATCCGAACAATTCAAATGTTCGACGAATTACTCTATTTCTCCCCTCACTTATTTTTACAAGTACGGTCACATCAGATACCCAATCGACCTGATCAAATACAATCGGACCATCGTCCAAAAAACATCCCGACGTCAGGCGATCGAAATGGGGTTGGGATAATTTTTTATCTAGAGTCACACGATATTGTTTTTGAACCTCATACCGTGGGTGTGACATTGCAAGCGCCAACTGACCATTATTGGTGAATATCATCACACCCTCAGAATCTCGATCAAGCCGTCCCACGGGAGCCAAAGACTGCGGAACGTTATTCATAAAATCTTTTAAACAATTCCTGCCATTCGGATCATCCAATGTCGAAATAACGCCTGCTGGTTTATGAAATTTGTAATAATGGTACACCAAATTATTCATCAGCCGCTCCCCATCAACATGCACTACGTCGCGATCTGAATCAATCATCGATGATATATCACGCACCGGATTTCCATTGACATTTACCTTCCCAGTGATAATTAAATCCACGACCTCTCGCCTCGACTGACTTAGCTGAGCTGTAACAAACTCCTCCAAACGTATACTTGTTTTTTTAGATGGTTGCATTAGTTATCTCCGCTTTGACTCGACCATTTATTCGAACTTTGGCTAGGGGCAAGGTCCCAGCCAGTTCATCACCTTCAATAATATAATTTGGCATTCGAAGCACAACGCCCTGGCGACATCGAAAATCGCCAACTTCAGTATCCCATTCAAAGATTTTCGCCGATATCGTCGTTAAACCTGAAAAACTACTAAGGGAAATAACTGCATTTACTAAATGCATACTTTTACCATCGAAGGATATTGTGGCTTGTGGAGATTGTACAGTCATCAGACTCCCGGAACGGGGGAAAAATTGAGCCTGAACTTGAGATAAGCTTACCTTATTCGTTGCTGGATCGATTGTCGCGACAGACGAAGTAACAACATAGTCGACGTGATCCAAATTATATTGCTGAATATGAACGTCCCGAAATTCAAACGCTGGTCGATTGGGTCGCTTTTCAGAAATCAACATCAATTTCGGGCTCATAAATGAAAATATACTAAGCGCTACAAAAGCGATCACAATTGCAAACAAAAATAGCTTGTTTTTGTTAATAATCGCCATACACGACCGCTTCCTGTGCTTTTAACCGACCCACCGTCACTGTTTCTTGAGCAAGCCCCCAATAATTGCCCTGTTTTAAATACCCCGCACCTAACAAAAAGTGAAGTGCAGCCGCGTTCGGCTCCATTTGAACCGCCTGCTTTGCCACCACAACCGCCTCATCAAGTCTGCCCAAATCACCTAAAAGTAATGCAATAAATCCCTTGGCCCACACGTTCTTTGGATCGATGCTAGTCACCCTCCTGAAACACTCTAATGAAGCGTCTTTTTTATCCAAAAAATAATACCCAAAAGCGAGCTTAAATTGATATTTCCATTCGTTTGGGTCATCCTTTGATAATTTCAAATACTTCTCGATCACTTTCGGGGCATAATCTTTATCGTATGTGGGCACTTTTTTTAATATATCCCACCCTTTTTCAATTTGTCCGGTATATGCATAACTCATCGCTAGCTCAAATGCGGACTCCGCAGAAGGATTAGATTTAAATACGGCCCTGTTTTGTTTGACTTCTTTTAGGAGCTCGGGTGACACCTGATACACTTTGGCATCGACCGGACAAATGGTGACCATTAACAGGACAATAATACCGATGCATGCTCGTTTTAATTTTTTACCCAGCATGAAAATGCCTCCGTCTTGTGATCTCACCTCGTCGTGCAATACCCATTATTTCGACATATGCCGCGGCCAGGGTCTGAAATGATGGATTCCATATGCCCTTTATCACACAAACCATCCATCGTGCTATGACATCAAGTAAGACCGCCTTTGAATAGATTGCATATACCAGCGGACCATAGTGTTTCTGGCAAAGATATAAGCCCCCACGGTAGCCTTCAATGACCGATGCCGCCTTTCGAGTGGATGTTGATAGACCCCCAAAATGAAATATTTTTGCATCCGGGCAATAGGCAATTTTATAGCCACGTTTCCTTAAGGTTTTGCACAAATCGACATCTTCATTATAAAAAAAATAGGCTTCATCAAACCCGCCGACCTCGGCGTAAACGCTCGCACGAATCATCATCGCCGCACCGGTAACAAAAGCGACAAAACGTGGGGTAGAGGTCCTGTACAACCAGGTTAATAGTCCGCTCCCGTGCCCTTGAACCGACCCATCCGCATTTAATAACATCGGAGAAACAACACCTAGGTCTGGGGTTGAATCAAAATATTCAATTAATCGGTCAATAGCATCCGGTGTCACAACCGTGTCATTATTAAGCAGAAATAACCGGAGCCCGATCGCCTCACGAGCCCCTTGATTATTAGCAGCGGCAAATCCAATATTTTCATTATTTTTGATGATCCGAATAGGGTGAGGCAGATTCTCCAGAATGGCGACAGAATTATCTTGGGAGGCGTTGTCAATTACAATGACCTCGAAGGAAACTTGAGGCTCCGTCAAAAATATTGACCTGATACACTCATCGAGAAAATTAGCACCATTGTAATTAACAATAATTATACTTAAATCCACAACTAAGAAATGGATTGAATCAAATACGTCTCAAATAAGCTATTGACTAGTAGTCCCCGGTTCACGGAAGTAGTCGGTCCACAAAAAGTATCAATTTTAGTCATTACTTGTTCGCTGGAATCGCTCGAGTCAATTTTCAATAGCCACTGCAACCCCTGTTCGGCCGAGATGATTTTGGGATGGGATGCAAATGATAGAGAGCTTACCGAACGTAAGGGGGCCTCATTTGCCGTCACTTGAATCCCATACCAACCGGTTCCTGGTAACTCCGGCAACTCGTCAAAATAAACCGTCTCTTTATTAGGGTTAACTAAATCAAACGATTCATTTACGCACCGTTTTACACAGTCAATGGCACCAGGTTTATTATCGACATCGACCATAAAAGAAATTTTTCTCAACCGGCGTAACTGAGTAAGTTCCGTAAACCCAATCGAATACCGCAACGCCTCCAGCGCGGATACACAATGCAAATCTGTTTGTTGAAGCGATATAAACACATTAATAACATGGCTCATTATTGAGTCTCCCTCGCCGCATCACGCATACCAACAAACAATTTTTCGCTCGGTCCAACCCCATCGGATCCACCGGACAGCAACTGGCGTTTCTTTTCACGCCATTCACCAGAAATGGAAACAGGTATCTGACGAAGTCGCGCTGCCCGCTCCGGATGAGGCATCATACCCATCACGTTGCCGTCGACATTTGAAATAGCCGCTAATCCATACGACGCGCCATTGTGATTGATTGGAAAACTCGTAGATTCAACACCCTGATGATCAGAATACCTAAACGATGCTAAGTTAATGAGCTCATTCGATACACTTTTAGAAACCACAAAGCGTCCTTCGCCGTGATTGACTGGAATAGGAAGGACTTCATTTTCGTCGTAATACTGAGTAAACACGCTTCGTTTCGGGTTTTTAACCACTAGGTACTTCCAGTCACAAATGAATCCGACCGGAAGTCCGTCCCGCGTATTCGGTGCCATTCCAATCTCGACCTGACCTTTATTCACACCGGCAATTAACCCCGCTTCAGCTAAAATCTGGCACCCATTGCAAATTCCCAACACTGGAACACCGGAAGACGCCTTCATGATAATTTTTTTCAAGATCGGCAATTTTGAAGAAATGGCTCCGGACCGAACACGATCCTGATAACTAAATCCGCCGGGCAAAATAATGGCATTGGCATCATCAATCTCATCAAGGGAATTCCAACGCACGATTCGAGATTCGAAGCCGTAATAACTAGCCGCTCGATGGGTTTCATATTCACAATTGGATCCTGGAAACTGTAAAACAATTAATTTTGGTTTTTTCATTTGTTAATTCGTTGTAGGTCTCTCTCTACATTGACGGCCGCAATCATCCCATCAGAGACAGCGGTGGCTATCTGTCTCACTTGCTTTGACCGGATATCACCAACTGCATATATTCCTTGCAAATTGGTCCGCATATATTCGTCAGTAATAATAAACCCCTTTGCATCCGATTCCAAATTGAGATTTAAGATTTCACGGGGAGGAATTCGTCCCGTATAAACAAAAACACCTTTGACATCAATCCACGTGTGTTGATCTGTTATACTATTTTGAATTTTTACTTTTTCTACTTTATCAATTCCAAACACGTCTACAAGCTTGGAATCCCACACAATTTGTATCTTTGGATTATGAACTATCTTTTCTTTTAACGCACGGACAGCCTTAATCGAATCCGACTGATGGATAAGATAGAGTTGGTTGACAAACTGAGAAAGGTATTCGGCGGCATAGCAAGCGCAGTTCCCACCTCCAATCACAGCCACATCCTTACCCTGGTAAAAACTGGCATCACCTTGGGCATAGTACGAAATCCCCCGGCCCAAAAATTTTGACTCAAACGGTTGATCTAATTTTTGAGGTTCAAGTCCGACGGAAATAATAATGGCCTTTGCTTTATAAGTGTGCCCCATATTGGTTCGAACGGCTTTTTCCCGATCGGAAATACTTTCGATATCCTCGACAGTCTCAAACGACACATAACACCCATGCCCCTCAAGGTGTTCCTCCATTCGGCGTCCAATGGTATCTCCCAATACGCCCCCAGGGAACCCGAGGAGATTATCGACAATGTAGGCCGTAGACGCCTGACCACCAGGTACCGCTCGTTCAATAATTAATGTTTTCAATTTCGCGCGGCACGCGCAAAGAGCGGCTGACATGCCGCCTGGTCCAGCACCAATCACAATAAGATCAAAGTCTTCATAGTTTCGGGGCTTATATTTTTCTCGTTCGACTAACGTCTCAGATATCATCCGTCACCTACTCGAAAATTTATCGGCTGAAAAAACAGCTCGCGCCCCACCATTCGTCACGACTTTACGGTGACGAAAATCAACCGTTATCAACTTACCAATCAATTCATCACGATTCTGCCATACTTTCGGATTCCCGGACAATCGAATAATTTGCGTTTTATGGTCATACACTCCTAATCCCGCGGTTCCATGAATATCTCCCGACATAAATTGTACGTTACCGGATACTTCAATTTTATCCTCTAACACCAGGGATGTTACGGTATCACATGCCATGGTCATCGCTTGCCGTTTGACTGTCACATTCCCAGTAATAATTACTTTCTGGAGCGTTTTAAAATAAATGGCACGGGACCCGGCAAGTGTGACGTCGCGATGTTGAACCACGACATTCCCCGCGGCCAGCAAGGTATTATCTCGAGCGTCAACCTCAAACGAATCAGCGGAGATATTAATATTCATCGTACCGGATACATCAGATTTTTCCCGACAAACAACTGGGAGAGGGACGCATAACACGGTGACCCCAAGTAAAAGCCAATAAACAATCGATACCTTGTCCCCTAACCGAGGCATCCGCTATTTACTTGCCGCCTGAAGTAACTTCGATACAATTACGGCAGCCTCAGCGCGTGTTACTGACTTATCAGAATCCTCTGACCAGGATTTGGACACCGAAAACTCGGTTTTCAATGCGTCAATATTTTGGTCATTTATCGTTGCTCCTCTAGCAATAAGCACCACTTTTAAAATCATGTTAGCTAAATCTTTTTTAGTCACAACCGTTCCAAAACCGGCAACCTGAACGTCATTCAAAGTGACTCCTAAGAACGATGCCGACCGCCGGGTAATCGACTCCGCTGCAAACTTATTCAATGCCGAATTCGGGTTAAATTTATCAGATTGCCCGGTAATCCCTCTCCCCGCGATCCATTCAATGTCCGCTTTCGCCCAGTGGCCAGCAATATCTTTGTACGTAACCACCGTAAGGGCCTGAACTGGGGAGGCCTTAACCTCAGGTTTCTGGACGACAACGACGGGTTTTGGCTCAGGAGCTACGTCAGCTTTTGCATCCAATTTTACAGGAGTACTCTCAGCGACCAATGGAACCATTTCTGCGGGTTTAGACGACGGCCGAATCACAGAATCTGTCGATTTAAAGATTCCCGACAGCAAGTTAACGGGGCGAGACACCTGAATTTTAGCGAGCAAGTCCCCATTGGTATTAATCGTCATACCGACGCGGACCTCTGCACCCGAGTCAAGTTGGGTCCTCAAATTTGAGCCAGCGACAACGCCGACCCCACTCATACCATTACCCTCTAAGCCAACCACACCATCGAGTGTCACTCGTTCAAACAACGAAAGCATTTCCTGACGTACGACGGCACCCATTCCAATCACTACCGTGGTCCCAGCGACGGACTGGAAGTTGATGAATGAAAGGTTGCCATCGACCCAAGTAACGGGAGAAAGGGCCACCGAGGCTTCCCCAGCCGCAAAAAAACCACTATGTTGCTCGCCTTTTAACGAAAGGGGCATCCCTAAGTTCAGTCCAAGATTATCGGCGGCAGCTATCGGAATTGATAAGGGAAGTAGGCACCCAAACACGGCTAGTATTTTTCTGGAAATTACTGATTTCATTTTTTAATTACCTCCGACCCATCACAGGTCATATGTTGAGTCAGCTAATTAATAACTGCTTAAAAATTAGGATTTTCACGTAAAAATACTACACTAAAATATCTCTGATGCGAAATGCAAAAAATACCGATGCATGGGGTCATCAGATTGAACACAAAACACCCCATCCTTGAACGAATTTTCGAGGGTCGTTCGATGGGGATGACTCGCCAATAGCTGCGTTATATTTCAGTCAGCGCGCCGTCCTAAATTATCGTCAGTGGAGTGAAACACCGCAGGCGATGCGGCGCACTATGGGCCCAAAATGGCTTATTTTCAGAAATAGCGATGGTGCCAACTGATTCAGATGCGCCGTTTCTCGCTCGACGTGGTGGTGCAGAGCGACATGAGGAGAGCGAAAATGGGGCAGATGGAGCATTTCGAAACCAAGCCACTATCGAGGATTTTGACCCAGAAATAACACCGCCGTTCGCCGGTTTGCAGCGATTGTGCACCTGCGTCAGCAGGTCCAAGTTACTATCGAAAATCAGCGGCAGAAATAATTTCATGGGTAACCGATACATCGTGAATTCGCGCAGAATCGACAGTTACACCAAGACCCACTGAATCGGTTTGTAGCGGCATTCGGTTGATGTCGTAATCAAATCGAAATAGATGTAGGGCATCGCAATCCCACGTAAATTCAGGGGGCGCCCAATCGCCAGTTCTGTCCTCGTGGTAGTGGCCAGCGACGGCCAAACGAGTCGCTAATCCGATCGGCGAATCTACCATTCCACCGCTGGATACGCTGATTCCCAATTGGGACGCCAACGTATACATTCCAAGGGTAGCACTAATACCGCCAACACGCCCGATTTTAATGACCACCGAATCCGCCGCATCGAATGTATTGGCCGTGGCGACATCACATTGACTGGAAATTGATTCATCCAACACGATCGGGATACCACACACCTTGCGAAATTCGCAATTGGCCGCCCAATCACCGGATTCAAATGGCTGCTCTATCCACGCAACGCCACTCCATTCCAACTGTTTCAACGTTGGGATATCGTCCCGACCGAATATGCCATTTGCGTCAACCGCTACCGCGATAGACTCAGGTAAATAGGTGCGAATAGCAATAAGCTGTTCAAGCGAAAAAAGCCGCGATATTTTTAACTTTACCCGTTTAAATCCCATTGCAACGACCTGATCCATCGCGGTCGGTGTCACGTCGTCCATCGACATCGTCCCTCCCAAACGATTTTGGGGTGCTGGGTGGCCCAAATATCTCGCTAACGATTGATTGGCTTCTTGAGCTAACGTAATAGCAACCGCCGCATCCACGGCCGCTTTGGCAAACGGAAAGCCAAGAATTCCCGTTAAAATCGTTGACACATCCGCCAAACAAAAAAATCGTCGCCCCAAAATTTTGGGCAGAATAAGGTGTTTCAAAGCAAACCAGCTGACATCAATCGTTTCATAGTGGTAGCCCGGTTGGTCTAATGATGAACATTCTGACCAAACGGTCCCTGAATCGGTCGCCCATTTAAGTAGCAACACACGACGCACATTCCCGACATTACGAATCGTTCCTCTCATCGGTAAATAGAGATCAAAAAATTCAACAGAAAATAACGTAGCCATGGTAGAATAAGTCTATAGCATTTGCATGCCGCCACCCAACTGTAATCAAAATCGTCACTACTGCTCCAGACCGGAGTGTCCGAAGGAAAACCCCATGAACCGCTTGTCAACTACATTCAGTGTCGCCAACTTTACCACTCTCAGATGGTGCGTCGTAATGGGTATCACCTGGTTAATCACCGTCCAGGCGAGCGCAACGGAGCTCGATCAATTAATCAAGGATGCGCTCCCCGCCATCCCTGGCGTGGCATCGGCTCGTTACACCATCCAATCGGCGTCGCTTAATATGGCGATCGCCCAACAGCTATCGATAGGGTCGGCAGAATTGACCATCGAAGGCAACCAAAAAAATGCATCAAATTTTTCCAGTAGTATCGGTCTATCGCTCACTCAATCGATATTCCCCATACTTTGGGAAAATCCTGAATTATCCCGTTCGAGCATAGAGGTTCAGACGGCTGAGGCACAGTACCAACTGACACTAGCCGCAATTTGGCGAGAATTTGGGAATGCCTATATCGACGTGTGGAATAACCGAGAAATAATTGGAATCGCACAAACTATTGAGGATCGCCGTCAAAAAAATGTGGAATTGCTAACGGCTCGATTTAACTCAGGACGGGAACATCTCGGCGCATGGACGTGGGCTGGCGCTCAGTGGGATCAAGCAAAAATAGACACGCAAATCGCCCGGAGAAACAAGAACTTGGCAGAACAGAAATTACGAATTATGACAGGAAATCCGGGGATTTCTATTACAACACTCAATGTCAATCAATTTTTAACGCTACCCACAGCACCCGATTTTGACAAGATCGTCGCGAATTTACCCAGCGTGATCTCGAAACAACTCACCATCCTGTCTCTCATATGTTCAAAACGCGGGGTGGAAAACACGCTCGGGCCGACGGCCAAAGTCGCGGTCATGGGTACCGCCACTCAAGGATCCAGCGCGTCGCTGTCCTCGGGAATTACGGGATTTGTCACCGTCCCGCTTGGCCTAAATGGGTCAACGGAAACCAAAATCAAACAGGCTGATATTGCGATTGCTCAGGCAACGGCAGATTATATGGCTGAAATACGAAATCAAAAGTTACAACTCATCGACGCGTGGAACGCACTAAAAAATGCGATTGACGTGCTATCGGTGCAAACGAGGCTCGTGGCGGCGGCCCAAAAACGATCCGATATTGCGTCTGCGCAATACAATTCAGGCTTAATCACTTACGACAATTGGGATCTAATTGAATCGCAAACGATTAGTCAAATGCGTCAACTCCAAACAGCGAAAGTTGCCGTTGCAAAATCAAATCTCGACTGGCAAATCCAGCAACATAATTTAGGAGGTGTCCGATGAAAAAATTCGTAATCTGGGGGCTAGTAGCAATTGGAGTGAGTGCCATCGCCGGGTACTATTTACTCCCAACATCCAGAACCAGAACCTCACCTAACGTTCGTCGTGTTCATATTCAAAACAGAACGATCACATCGACAATCACTGGCACAGGGACGGTTGTTCCTGAAACACGTGTCGACATAAAACCGCCCATTTCGGGTCGCATCGAAAAAATAGCCGTCGTTGAGGGAGAGGTCGTGCACCAGGGGCAAATCATTGCATGGATGAGTTCGACAGATCGAGCGGTATTATTGGATGGAGCCCGTTCGATCGGCCCTGATGAAGTTAAAAAATGGGAAAGCATGATTCGCCCGGCCCCCATCGTCGCGCCAATATCAGGAACGATTATTTCCCGTGGAGTAGAACCTGGGCAGACCGTTGTTGCCAACGATAGTTTATTCGTGATCGCCGATCGGCTAAAAATCCAAGTTCAAATTGATGAGACGGATGTTGGTAAAATACGACTTGGCATGCCAGTCATTTATGAACTTGATGCGTTTCCGGGTCGCCGATTATCAGGGCGAGTATCCAAAATTGGGTTTGAATCCAAAGTAATCAACAATGTTACGGTTTACTTAATCGATATTATTAGTCGCCAGTCGATGCGTGACATGCGGGCAGGAATGACAGCCTACGTCTATTTCGAATCCGCTAAGGTCAAAAATGCCCAAGCACTCCCGAATGAGGCCATTCACTCACGACGCGGGAAGTCAACCGTCACGGTTCAAAGCTCGACGGGAAACTACACTCACATCGACGTGATTACGGGTATCACGGATGGCGAATTCACAGAAATTTTAACGCCCCTTCCTCACTCATTGCCAATCGTAATCGTCGAGGAGATGGGTCCAAATCCGTCACGGCGTCGTTCGCAAGGGAGTCCACTGAATCCAACGATGGGTCGAGGTCGATCTGGACGATGATCGTATGCAACGGGATTAAGAAGTCGTACTCAATTGGCGGCGAAACGGTGGCCATTTTAAATGGCGTAACCCTAACCATTCACCCCGGAGAATTTATCGCGATTATTGGACCATCGGGGTCAGGCAAATCAACACTGATGAACATCATGGGACTCCTCGATACCGTGTCGGACGGGGAATTAGTCATTAACGGCGTGAACCCCGCCCACCTATCCGACAACGAACTGGCGCGACTGCGGGCGACAACCATTGGATTCGTCTTCCAGCAATTCAACCTACTCCCAAGAACATCGGCGTTAGATAATGTGGCACTACCCGCCAACTACTCGAATCACGTAGACCGACCACAGGGACGGGCACAGACATTATTAAACACCGTTGGATTGTCCCACCGATTAACCCATACGCCGGCACAACTATCTGGGGGTCAACAACAACGGGTCGCGATTGCACGGGCAATGATGAACAATCCCAGCATTATTTTCGCCGATGAACCTACCGGGAACCTCGATTCGGGGAGCCAAGCCGACATCATGGGCATTTTTAACCATCTAAACTCTCAGGGAAAGACAGTTATTTTAATCACTCACGACGCCGAGGTCGCGGCCATGGCACATCGAGTGGTAACCCTTCGTGATGGCGAAATTCTTAGCGACATTACCCACACGCCACGTTCCGTTGATCGACCGATTGAGTTGGAATCCCCCACCAACGTGTCGATTTATACCGTTGTGATGCGCCGAATGGGAGCGGATTTCCGTCAAGCACTTCGATCGATCCTGAGTCACGGATTACGGTCATTTTTGTCAATGCTGGGAATTTTAATCGGCGTGGCCTCATTAATCACGATGCTGGGATTGGGCGCCGGCGCCAAACAAGACATAGAAAAACGTCTTGCCGGGCTGGGATCGAATCTGTTAATCGTCAGCACAGGCACATCTCGACAAGGTGCCGTCGCAATGGACCCAGGACTGAGTACGCGACTTGATGTGATGGATTCAGCGCTTTTGAAAAAAGATATCCATGGAATCGCAGAGGCATCACCCGTCGTATCAGGAAAAGTCAGGGTTAGATATCGAAACAAAAATACGTCAACGAATTTAATTGGAGCACTCCCTCAATACGAATTTATTCGCGCAATGACGCCCACCCAGGGCCAATTTTTCAGTCAATCCGACCACCGTTCTCGCCGACGAGTCGCGTTAATCGGCCTGACGCTTGCCAAAAACATATTTGGAGATCCAACGACTGGCGCCATTAATGACAATCCCGTTGGTAAGCAAATTTGTATCGATCGCACGATATTTACCGTGATCGGCCTGCTACCTGAAAAAGGGAGCACCGGTTTCCGAGACAACGATGATGTGGTGGTAGTTCCATTAAGTACGGCAATGAATCGGGTACTGGGTAAAACATTCGTCGATTCAATCGAAATCGAAATGCAATCTCGGGAGGATCTGGATACGAAACAAGTCGAGATCAACGAGTGGATTCGCAAACGGCACCGCATTTCCGACAAAGACGACGATGCAATCCGAATCCGAAACATGGCAGATATCCAGGAGGCGATGGCCCAAACTAGCCAAACGATGAGTATTTTACTGGCAGCGATTGCCGTTATTTCGTTGGTGGTCGGTGGCATTGGCGTGATGAACATCATGTTGGTCACAGTGACAGAACGAACCCGGGAAATTGGTTTACGAAAGGCCTTGGGGGCCACCCCAGGCGCCATACTCACTCAATTTTTAATTGAATCGATCTGTATTAGCGTTTCAGGTGGCATTCTGGGAATCGGTATTGGTGTGACAATTACCCAAATTTTTAGTCAGACGGCGGGGTGGCTAGTCGTGCTGACTCCCAGTGCACTTTTGGGTGCATTCGGATTCTCCATGGCCAGCGGTATCTGTTTTGGGTTTTGGCCAGCTAAAACGGCATCCGGGTTGAATCCTATTGAATCTTTACGACACGAGTAATATCCTTTCGCTCCACATAAAATCAGTAAAAGGCGGTTCGTTATGACTATCAATACCGATGTTCAAACAGCTCTCGAATGGCGATATGCGGTCAAACAATTTGACGCATCAAAAACAATCGACGCGAGCGATTGGAACACTCTAGAAAACGCATTACACCTGTCACCCTCGTCATTTGGAATTCAGCCATGGCAGTTTATTGTTGTCCAAGACAAGACACTCCGAACACAACTACGCGCCGCATCATGGAACCAAAGTCAGGTGGAAGACGCATCGCATTTCGTGGTGTTAACAGCGAAAAAAACGATGGATGTTCAATACATCGATGCCTACTTGAATCGGATTGTTGAGGTCCGTGGAGTAGATCCGAGTTCACTGGATGGCTACCGAAATATGATATTGGGTAAAGCCTCCCAACCGTCTCAAGCGATTGAGTCGTGGACTCAACGTCAGGTATATATTGCCATGGGAATGTTACTTGCCACAGCGGCGATGCTTAAAATTGACACCTGCCCGTTAGAAGGGCTAAGCTCGGCCGACTATGACCGGCTGCTTAACTTGACTGACACCGACTACACGACAGTTGCGGCTGTTGCCCTCGGATACCGGGACATCGCCGACAAATACAGTTTGGCTAAGAAAGTGCGATTTGATAAAGAATCCATTATTCATTACCGGTAACGCGAGCCAACTTAGTACGTATTTATTCCGTTAAAAGTACCCTCCCAATCATTTTTTAGATCGCGAATTTCGGGGTGGCCTGTTCCCAAAAAATAGTCCGACGCTTCCTTGGCAAACCCAATTGTCAAGGCGGTACCGGGGTCAAAATATCGGCGAACGGTGGCCATGGTTTGCCGATGTAGGATTGCGTCACTCGTCGTAATTCTCTGGCGTTCTTTGGCGGTCACGGATGCCGTGTAGGTGGCCAATCCAAGGTAGACCGCGTCAACGGCCAGTGCTAGACTCCGACCCGACGCATTCTCGACACCATTGATAAGGGTCGCATGTGTCAGGATTGTCCCCATTAGGACGCCGGCACTCGCCCAACCCACTAAACCTTTCTCATTGATCGGCTGTCCGATCGCCACGTTCACCGCCACACCGAGGGATGTTCCAAGCGTCAATCCCACGACGGCACCCGGAACCGAAGCGCCGGTCAAGGCACCGTCCCAGGTTGATTTGAACAGATCGCGTTGATTTATTACACTGTCGCCTACCCCCCACAATGCACCAATCAGAGCCGATCCGAGAATGACGTGATTCGGTTCATCCTCGGCGACACACTGTGGAGCACAGATGATAAGTGCGATAAATAAAATAATTACTCCAAGTCTAACGTGTCGTGATTGATCGTTTTTTCTTGCATATTGCATTAGAGGAACATAATATAGACTTTTAATGAAAATTTCTTCCTCAAAAAGTCTGTTAGCACTTCGTTTTCTAAATTCTGAGCAATTATTACGTCTGATCAACTCAGCGCTTGAACTTAAAAAATCGTTTACTGAAAACCAACACCCTCGTAGTTTGAGCGGCCAAACCATTTTGAACTTATTTTTTGAACCGTCGACTCGAACTCGCGTCAGTTTTGAAACCGCCGTCAAGCGCCTTGGGGGTAGTTCAGTTGCTTTAAATTTGGAATCATCGTCGGTTAAAAAAGGTGAAACTTTATTCGACACAATAAAAAACTTAGACGCGATGGGGTTTGACGGTATTGTTGTCCGTCACCGCCATGCCGGGGTCCCACATTTTGTCGACAATACCCTTGGAGTTCCTGTCATAAACGCGGGGGATGGGTTTAATGAGCATCCATCTCAAGGCCTACTGGATGTGTTTACTATGATCGAAAAACAAGGAACGGTCACTGGCAAAAACGTATTAATACTGGGGGATATTCTACATTCCCGAGTCGCCCGATCGAACATATGGGCCCTTAAAACGTTGGGGGCGAATGTCTTTGTTGCCGGTCCTCCCACCCTGATTCCGGCTGGCATTGAACATATGGGTGCAATCGTAGTCCCTGATTTAGCCAAAGCCATTCCCCATATGGACTTTATTAATGTGTTACGTATTCAATACGAACGACAGGACCTTGGTTATTTTCCAACGGTCCGGGAGTATCGCGATCGGTTTGGATTAACATTAGATCGACTACAACACGCGAAGCCCACCGTTAACATTCTCCACCCTGGACCCATTAACCGCGGTATTGAAATCGACTCAGATGTGGCCGATGGTCCCCACAACGTTATTCTTGACCAAGTCGCTAATGGGGTCATCGTTCGAATGGCAATACTTCAACAACTTTTAAGCAAAGGAGGCACCGCATGACCTCACTGACGGCCATCATAAACGGCCGACTGGTAGATCCAGTCACTAACACTGAGGACATAACCAACATCTTTTTAGATGAAACTGGCATGGTGGTTGGCCTTGGATATGTCCCTGAAGAAGATGCGGTTACTTCCGAGGTCATTGATCTTAAAGGCAAATATATCATTTCAAATATTATCGACAGTCACGTTTCGCTTCGGGAACCAGGTGAGGAAGATAAGGAAACCCTGGCTACCGCCAGCAAGGCGGCCTTATCTGGCGGCATTACGCTGCTGATTTCAACCCCTGACACGCATCCGATTATCGACACTCCCGAAATGGTATCGTTTATTCACGGACGACGAAAGGAATCGTCCTTAGTCCCAATTTATCCCCTTGGTGCACTGTCTAAAAATATGTCTGGCCTAGAATTAGCGGAGCTATACTTGATGAGTGATGCCGGGGCGGTGGGATTTACAGATGGAAATTCCCTGGAGCATACGGGCCTGATGAGACACGCGCTCCATTATAGTTCGGATCTTGATCGTCCAGTTATTATTACTCCAGAAGACCCACTTCTCAGTCAAAACGGGGTAATGAACGAGGGAAGCGTATCGACGGTCCTTGGATTGAAAGGAATTCCGGCTGAGTCCGAAGAAGTCCGATTATCTCGAGATATTAAATTACTCGAACGTTTTGGTGGTTTTTTGCATGTATTTCCAGTAACAACACGGGCAACCGTTGATCTGATCCGGAAAGCAAAAGCTCGGGGATTATCGATTACGTGCGGCACGGCGCCGCATTACCTGATGTTCGACGAGTCGGATATTGAAGGCTATGATCCGATATACAAATGTCGCCCCCCGCTCCGGACTCGCGATGATATCGAGGCATTGATCGAGGGTATTTCGGACGGAACCATTGATATACTTGCATCTCACCATCAACCCCATACCATCGACGGAAAACGAACGGATTTTGTTAGTGCCGAGTATGGAATGAGTGGAATCGATACCTTTCTACCGTCTGTTATTACCGCGTTAGTCCACCGACGGGCCGTTCCTCTGCCATTAATAGCCAAATTACTTTCAACCAATCCGAAACGGATATTTAGGTTAAAAAAACCCGGCGTAGCGATCAATACTAAACCGTCATTTACCGTCATCGATACCAAAACCGAAATGTCGGTAGATCAGGCCGGCTTTGGTTCGAAAAGTAAATTGTCCCCCTTTCATGGAATGGGGTTAGTGGGTTGGCCTGTAATGACTATTATTGACGGCAAGATACTATGGAGACGAACCCCTCGATTTTGCTAGGCGCTGCTGACAACGCCAATAGCTAAGTTAAAATTATGCACTTGGGATAGGAACCAATGGCAAAATGGTAGGAATTCGATTTGAAACACCTGAAACAGTGCGGCGCCGGGTTGAGGATTTTGAACAATAAATAACACTGCAGTGCGCCATTTCGATCCAGCGATAAAGGGCCTGAGACAGCAGGGTCGAGAAAAAAAACAACGATACCTGTTCATCGTGCAAACGATTATCCAACAAGTCGTCTGGAGACATTGTTAAATATCTGATTTAAACCGCCAGCTCATCGGTTTGCTGAGGATACATCGTATTAATTACTACGGCCGCCGCTAAATCTCCGACAACATTAGTCGGCGTTCGAACCATATCCGCCAAGCGATCAGCGGCGGCTGCAATAGCAAACCCAGCGACTGGTAACCCTAGGGTATCGATTATCAGGGATAACCCCACAAGGCCAGCACCCGGGATGCTTCCGGTAGAAAATGACGTTGCAAGTACCACCAATACGATCTTGAGAATAATTATCGGATTAAGAGAGACTTTGAATGTGACACATATCACCCAAATTGAAACCAATTGAAAAATGGCAGTTCCCCCTTTATTCGCTATTGATCCCAACGGCGCGACAAACTGAGATATCGATTTATTAATCCCTAGTTCCTCCATAGCGGCAATGGTTGTGGGCAACGTCGCAGCGGCACTCGTCGTCGCGCAAGCTGTCGTCCACACTTTAAAAGCAATCGTCCAAAATCGGGTTAATTTTACGTTGCTAAACCAAGAAACAACACACGAGTAGGTTATAAGCGTTTGCGCGATTATAGCTAAAACCATAGCGAGGATTAGGATTGCCGTCGAGTGCCCCAGTTGGGCCCCACACGTACCAACAGCCCACACAATCACCAGTGAGATAAGTATCCATATCATACGATTCAGTACAGATACCCACGCGTGAACGATCGAATGAAATTCCTCGATGAGCCGATTCACTGTCGGGGCTCCACCAACCGATCGGATAGCTAGCGCAACAACTACACCACACAGCAATATTTGAAACAAATTACCAGAAGACAACGCGAAAAATAAATTTGTCGGGACAGAATTGGCAATCCATTCCGATACCCCGAGGGACGGCAAATTTGCACCGACATGTTCCTGGGGAGGGAATAGCGATGTAGGCATTGAGTACGCCACCAAACCAGCCCATACAACGGCAGATAACGTCAAAGCAAAAAAAACGACACCTGTACCAGTCGCTATTTTGCATAGCCCATTTTTAATACCCAGTATCGCTAATATAACCGACGTAAACACGAACGGGATCACAACAAATTTAAAAGCACCCATGATTAGCTTGACAGCTGGAAGTAATACCGATGCCTTATCTCCAATTAATATTCCTCCAATCGCACTACAAATTAACATGACGGCTATTTTAAATTTCGAATTCATACGGTTTGACTCCCAGGTCGTTGAATTATTAAACTATTTAATCTATCGATTATATATATTGATATGGAAAATCTAGGATATTATAGGTTCAATTTTTTTAAAAGTGATTTTTGTATAGTCATAAAACGTAATATTTAAATTGATTCAAGTTCAAATAAACCGATTTGATCCAACACTATGAGGCTTTGAAAAAAATAAATGAAATTTTTTTTCTTAAAAATACGATAATACCTATAGACTAACTAGTCTAAATTAAAAGGAGAAAAAAATGATTACTAACGTCACCCCAAATCGCTCTAACCGAATGTGTATCGGCCCCTGTTGTCGATCACACCGTTCATTATCCCAAACCCCTCATTACTATAATTTAAGGAACAATTACTATGACTACTGGAATTTCTTCGCTACCCATTCAATCGTCGCCCGTTAGGCAAGCCTCTCCCTCAAGGACTTCCGCCAATGACGGAACCCCCCATCGCTCTGCAGAAAGCGGCACCCGATCCCCCCGACTCTCCGCACCGATAAATCCACCGCCCGTTGTTTTACCCCCGGTTCAGTCAGGCAGTCGCATCGTTTCAGAAAGCCAACGAATCAGATCCCTCGTAACAGAGTATCAAGAAAAAACGACCTTAGTGTCTAAAACAGATATTTCTTTCAGCGATTCGGAACTCGTCGATGCATGGGATAAAATAACGACGGCTCTCGGTCATTTCGACGATGCTTCCAAACGTCGTGCGGCACGTGACCAATTTTCGCCGTTTCTGGGAATACAAAATTTCGCCCTCGAATTATTTAAAGTTAGGGGTATTTTATCCGGAGATCTATCGGCATTGGATCAAAATGACTCGTTAGCGGTGAGTTATACAGATAGATTTGGAGTTTGGGAACCTAATGTATTTCCAGAATCTGGGACCGGCATCGCGTTGATTAATCACGAGCTATTAATTCTCAAGAATGGTCATCCCGCGGCAAACTGGAAGGGAGTGTCTACGGTACACTCGTACTTCTTTCAGGGTTGATCTAACCGATCAATCTAACTGGCTTCCTACTTACGGAAGCCAGTTAGGTCCGTTGGCTATTTGACGACAAGATTTAATATTTTATCTTTAACAAAAATTATTTTTACGATGGATTGCCCGTCCACGAATTTCTGAATTCTATCGGATTCTGCCACTAATTTTTCGGCATCCGCTTGGCTCATCCCTCGCGGCACTTCGATTTTATCCCTGACTTTTCCATTAACTTGAACGACTAAAGTCACCGACTCATCGATAGTTTTTGACACATCGAAGGATGGCCACGACTGAGTGTGAACACTACCTTTATCTCCCAGTTGCTGCCATAACTCTTCCGCCATAAATGGTGCAAATGGCGCAATCAATACCGTGAGTATTCGAGCTGAATCCGACGATATGCCATGTTGGACTGTAAAATTAGTCAATTCCATCAGTCGACTGATCGCTGTATTAAAACTGAAGCGCTGGATATCCTCCGTTACTGATTTTATCGTTTTATGCAGTAATTTCTCGAGTTCTGGACTACTGGATGGGTGATGCGCCTGAACATCGGATACCACACGAAAGACCCGACTTAAAAATCGAAATGCGCCATCGACACCGGCATCCGACCAATCCAGGTCTCGCTCAACCGGAGCTCCAAACAAAATAAATACTCTCGCCGTATCAGCGCCGTATTTAGAAATGATATCTGAAGGATCTACCACGTTCCCTAATGATTTCGACATTTTGGCGCCATCTTTGATGACCATTCCCTGGCACAGTAAATTTTTAAATGGCTCCCCCACTGAATGCAACCCTAAATCACGGAGAACTTTCGAAAAGAACCGTGCGTAGAGGAGATGAAGCACCGCATGTTCAATGCCACCAATGTACTGCCCAATCGGCAACCACGAATCGGCCATGCGTTTATCAAACGGAGAATCCGTGTTTGACGGATCGGTGTATCGAAGAAAATACCACGAGGAATCAAAAAATGTGTCCATCGTATCCGTTTCACGACTCAGTAATTCGCCATTTATCTCGACGTGGCGGAACGACAGGCTCTGTTCAAGAGGATTGCCTTTCCCTTCGAACTGGACATCGAGAGGCAGCCGGACGGGGAGTTGTTCGATTGGCACCGGGATAGGGGTCCCATCGGAACGATATGCCATTGGGATGGGGGTTCCCCAATATCGCTGTCGGGATATGAGCCAATCTCTTAACCGATACTTTGCGACCGATTTACCGACATTATTTTCCTCGAGCCATTGGGAAATTCGCTCTTTAGCTGTTTCGGATTCCAATCCTGAAAATTTACCCGATTCAATTAATTTACCAGTCCCTGTATACGCCGAGGTTCCGTCCCACACGTCTGGGGATTGAATCACCACCCGAACCGGGAGTCCGAACCGTTGAGCAAATTCAAAATCACGGTCGTCATGAGCTGGCACAGCCATAACCGCTCCCGTCCCATAATCCATCAGAACGTAGTCGCTAACGTAAACCGGAACAACATCATTATTTACCGGATTAATCACAGATATTCCGAGTGGCACTCCCGTTTTGATTTGGGTCATATCCGCTCGATCGATCGCACTTTTTGCCAATGATTTCTGAACATACTGGACGACATCGGGATCCGTCCCTAGTTCCGAGACGAGCGGATGCTCCGGTGCCAACACGACATAGGTTACCCCAAACAGGGTATCTGGCCGCGTTGTAAACACATTAACCTCAATCCCTGGTAAGGTTGACTTAAATACAACTTCTGTACCAAGCGATTTGCCGATCCAATTTCGCTGCATCGTCTTGACGCGTTCTGGCCATCCATCGAGCTCATCCAAACCCGACAATAACTCGTCGGCATAATCCGTAATTTTCAAATACCACTGCTCAATTTCCCGCTTCTCGACCAGGGCTCCGGAGCGCCAACCTCGCCCATCAATGACCTGTTCATTTGCCAGAACTGTGTGGTCAACTGGATCCCAGTTCACCCATCCTTTTTTTCGGTACACCAACCCCCGATCAAACATTTTCAAAAAAATCCATTGATTCCAGCGATAATAATCGTCGTTGCAAGTCACTACGAGGCGGTTCCAGTCATAGGCCAATCCGAGGCGTTTCTGCTGGCCAATCATAAAATTGACATTCTCCAAGGTCCATTCAGCCGGATTGATATGATGCTTTATGGCCGCATTTTCAGCCGGTAGACCAAATGCATCAAAACCGGACGGATGAAGAACATTGTATCCCGACATTTTCATAAATCGAGCGATACAATCGCCGATTGAGTAGTTTCGAACGTGCCCGATATGCAGTCTACCACTCGGATACGGAAACATTTCCAAAACGTAATAATTGGGTCGATCGGATGAATTTAGAGTACGATTCAGACCACTTTCATCCCAATAATTCAACCATTTTTCTTCAAATTCCAACGGTTTGTAGTCCATAGGTAGTTATTTTTCCTTAATATTTAGTTAATTGGCTAAAATCACTTTTTATGACAGTCTGTACACGATCTTTCGGAACTTTGGAGGAACCCTAATTCATGACAGAATTTGACGTAATCGTAATTGGCACCGGTGCTGGAGCAAAACTCATTCGTCCTATTGCAAATTTAGGGCAAAATGTAGCGGTTGTCGAACATGGAAACGCCGGTGGAACATGTTTGAATCACGGATGCATCCCTTCAAAAATGCTCATTCACCCCGCCGATGTTATCCGCGATGTCGAAGAGGCACGAAAAACAAACGTATTAGGGTCACCGCCAGATATCGATTGGGCCGCTCTAGTTCGGAGGACGACAGAGACGGTCGACCATGATTCGAATGCCATTACGACTGGGTACACGAATGCACCCAATGTCACGTATTTTCCGGGCACAGGCCGATTTATCAACGCCACTACAATTGAAGTCAATGGCACCCAAATTACTGGCAAACGACTATTTATCGCCGCCGGTGTACGAGCTCGTATCCCTACGATACCGGGATTAGCGGAGACCCCGTATCTAACTCATAAAGAAGCCTTGCGAAGCACGAAGCGTCCGAGATCTATTACAATCATCGGCGGTGGATTTATTGCGCTGGAATTGGGGCATTTTTATGCCAGTGCAGGAGTTCGAACGGTTATTCTCTCACGTTCGGCCATACTCAAGGACTACGACGGGGATGTTCGTGACGAATTTTTACCTCGATTCAGAGAGACAATCCAGTTAATTGAGGAATGCGATTTTCAATCGGTATCTTACAACGACAACCAGTTTTACACTGAAATTATTCACAACGGCACACCGCGAACTGTCAAAACTGATCAACTGCTCGTGGCGGCGGGTATGATCCCGAACACCGATATTTTGAATGTAGAGGCTGCAGGTATCGCTGTGGACGACGATGGCTTTATTACGGTAAACGATCGCATGGCAACGTCTGTTCCAAATATTTGGGCGTTTGGCGATATAATCGGAGCTCCATTTTATCGACACAAAGCGAACTTTGAGGGAGACTACCTGTTCAATACTCTCTACGAGATGCCTCGAGACATACCCATTTCCTACCCTGAGATTCCATCCGCCATTTTCACCTACCCTCAAATTGCGGGTTTCGGGCCATCCGAATCTGAACTGCGTACCAAAGGAATCGATTTTGTCGTCGGTAAATGTCCCTATATTGACTCAGGAATGGGGATGGCATATCGCTCCGATTACGGGTTTATTAAGCTTATTTTTGAACGAACATCTCGAAAATTGGTGAGTGCCGTCGCGATCGGCCCGCAAGCCGCAACGATGATGCATATGCCTATTGCGTTTCGACAGATGAATGCCACACTCGACGACATGTTGAGTACCATCTATATTCATCCGGCGCTACCGGAATTGGTACGAAACGCGGCCCGCCGAGCGAAACTTAGCTTAGGCAAATAATTCCGATGTTACGTAAATATCGTAGTCGTAGTGTTAAATGGTGTCTCGTTGCTGGAGTGAGTAGCATGTTGGGATGGGCTATCGGATTGACACCCTGTATTGCCGCCGAACAAGTACCCACCTACGACGCACTAGTTGTAATCAACGAATCGACACTTAATAAATTTCTACAAGCCATTGGACCGATATCTGGTGGCGGGTCATTCAATAATGGCCGGTCTAATTATGTGTGGACCGTAAAAAATCCGACCATCCGAATCGTGAAAAACGCATCGTCATTTACCGCTGACGCCGAAATTCATTCGGGGCTGTTGAATTACGGCACAACTGCCAAAGGTGATGTAGATGTTATTTATGACAATCAGAAAAATATTATTTCGGTAAAAATTAGAAAAGCGAGTTTCGAAGTGGCTCTCGACCTTTTTGGAAATAAAATTCATGTGACTGATGTCGACATTTCAACCTTTTATAAGCCTCAATTCCAATTTCCAGGGCCGCAACCCCTTCAAAATCATTTTGACGTCGATTTACCGGATAAAACGGTTAAACCAATCCAAATCAAAACGTTTGTCAAAAAAATATCCCTTGAACCAGGACGGATTGTTGTCGGATCAAATTTTGCTTTCTCTACCGTCATTCCGAGTCCAAACAAACAATAAATCTTCGGAAACTATCTGGTCCCAAATAAACCCTGGTGACATGGGTCCTGGATGATTTGGATATAGACGACCGGGGTTTTTTATAAATTAAGCACTGCAATTGGGGTCGTCAGCAACACCAAATTATATTTCTTAAAATTGGGGTGCCCGTACCAGGGCCCTCTCTCTCTAGCCACAGGTCTGGAACGTAATGTTAGGTCTACACCAATTGACTACCTCATAATCAAATTGTGTCGCGCACATGTTGCCTTTATTTCAGGGACAGTTGTCTCCCTAAAATGGAGCATCGAGGCGAGTAAGGCCGCGTCACAAACTTTTAACACATCAGCGATGTGTTGAAGGGTACCCGCCCCCCCCGAAGCGATTACGGGAATGCCCACAGCCGATGAAATGGCACCGGTCAATTCAATATCGTAACCGGACTTTGTGCCGTCACAATCCATGGATGTTACCAATAATTCCCCGGCGCCCAACCGCTCCAATTCTTTCGCCCATTTTACCGCATCAATCCCAGTGGGGGTTCGGCCTCCATGGGTAAAAATTTCGAAGGTCGATGTCGCATCAATTCGAATCTCTGACGCGACAGTGTCCGACCCGACACGTGACTCAATACGCTTCGCATCAATAGCTCCCACTATACATTGAGCCCCATATTTTAGGCTGGCATCGCAGACTAATTTTGGATGCCGAACGGCCGCTGAATTAATTGACACTTTATCCGCCCCCGCTGCCAGTAAGCGTTTGATTGTCTCCAAATCGCCGATGCCTCCGCCCACCGTAAACGGAATAAAAATAGCTTTCGCAACCCGTGTCACTAAATCGACTAAAATATCTCGTTTTTCATGGGTCGCCGTAATATCCAAAAACACCAATTCGTCAGCTCCCTGATCATTGTAAATTTGAGCTAATTCAACTGGATCCCCGGCGTCACGCAGGTTAACAAAGTTTGTCCCTTTAACAACTCGACCAGAAGCAATATCTAAACAAGGGATTATTCGACGTCGAAGCATTACTTCACTGTAAATGACTACAGAAGTACCGTCAATTTACCCCGAAACCGGGTGGAGGTGCCATTACTAGTCAATTGAATGATATATAAATAGGTGCCGTTACCAACTAACTGTCCATTATCGCCGATCAAATTCCAATTCACGGTATTCTTGCCACCAACTACACCCTGCGATAAGGACTTTACTTGACGACCGTTTAGGTCAAAAATACGTATTAACGCGTCGCCAATTGCGGTGGAATCAAACCGAAACGTTAGCGACGTAGTTCGCGCTGGATTCGGGTAGCTCATGACATTAGACAGAGCCACCGTATGAAACGTATCGGAGGTTGTGTTGTAATCGTTACTCGCCATCGCATCAATCATGGATATCCGAATATCTTGAGTGACAATATGGGAGTTGCTGATCCACGCCGAGCAGTCAAACACATGCGGAGAGGATGCTTGGGGTCTGATCGTGGCAACAATATCATCCATTGTCATGGACCCAGTCGGCACCGCACCTAGCATCCGAGATACAAGGGCCGAAACGATCGCCGTACTTTGAGAGGTTCCCGACATCCGGCCAAATCCATTACCCGGTTGCGTACTGTTAATTCCGTCGCCAAAAGCTAAAAAATCAACGGCATCATTGATATTCGAAAACGACGATCGGTTACCCAATGAGTCGCATGATCCGATGGAAATCACATGATCAAAACTGGCCGGATATACCGGCGTAGTCCCGCCATCGTTGCCTGCGGCTCCTAACACTATTGCGCCATGGGCATAGGCGTAATCAATAGCCTCTTGGAGAACGCCGGAATAGATGTAATAGCCCCAACTGCAATTAATCACCTCCGCACCACGATCCACAGCATATTTGATGGCCGCAGCGGCATCGAACTGAGTGCCACGACCGGTCGAATCTAAAAATGGAACCGACAAAATACGAGCGGATGGATTAATACCCGTTCCAAATTTACGGTTATTGGAACTGGCCGCAATAATTCCGGCCAGATGGGTCCCATGGCCATTGAGATCAGACACATTGGCACTACCGCCCCCTTTAGAAAATCGATAAAAACTATATCCATAAATATCGTCCACGAACCCATTCCCATCATTATCGCGACCATCGACGCTTTCATACACATTGGTCGATAGCTTCGATTTAAGTTCGGGATGAGTAATATCGACGCCGGTATCAACGATCGCCACCGTAACATTTCGAGTCACGGCGATTTCCATCGCATGCTGAATTACCGGCTGAAACAGATACGCTTGGTCATATATTAACGGATCATTTAGTACGGACACGCTATCACATATTTCAACCGGATAATTGGGCTCAATCGATAATATATTTGGATTTTCTTGGGAGTCCGAAATAAATCGGTCAACGTGCTCCTCGGGTATTTCTACGGAAACAAACTCGCTTTCAATACTAGCGACTGAAATACCCGGTTTGGGAAACGTCAGTATTTTTCCAACTGGTACCGTGGACATTGAGGTAATGTCGGCGCTATTGGCTCGGCGTTTCAGTATAAATTCGACCATTTTCGACTCGACACCAAAAATAGATCCCATGATTGCGAGGTTCCATAAAATAACTAAAATAAAAACACGACAACGCACGATTGGTAGGTATGGCGTTTCCGAAGTTGTCAAATTAAAGACCAATCTCAACCCCTAATTTATGAGTATCTCCCAGCACTTCAGACTGTGCAAAGGTGTATATGAGTCCAATCTCTTCAAGTTGTAAGTCGAGTCCAACTGATGTTGACCAGTTTTTGAATATATCATGAATACCCGCTAATACCGTCAAATTTTCTAAAACAGGGTAAACGGCACCAACGTTCAGTGACATACCATTATCCTGAGACGATACTGAGCCCAACACACGGACAGCCGCAACACCGGTAGATAATCCCACATTCCACTGAATGGGCTGATCATCATTTCGTCCAGTGGACCATAACTTTTTGGAGTGAGTGACGTTTTGTACGCCCACACCAATTCGGGCAAAATCAGCATCGTAGGTCACACCAACGTCCAATGAATAAAGTGACGCGGTTTCGTTAAATACCGACTGCTGAGCTAATCCGGCCGACATGCCCACTACAACTCGCGGAGACACAGCGTATGCGATACCCACTTTACCCACGGTCTCCGAATCGGAAAATGACCCCAACAACGTTGCATCGCCTCCCTGATCAATTGTCTCTGGAATACCATCAATTTTTCGGATCGCGGCAACAGCCGCCATCGAACACTGGGGCGTTAATTGGAACGAAGTCCCTAAAATAGCAGTAGAATAAGCATCTTGATATTGAGACGAATATCCCGACAATACAGTTCGCTTTGATTGCGCAATACCTGCCGGATTGATTCCCATCGCTTCTACTCCAATTGAATCCGCCACACTTGCCACACCGACTGCCGACCATTTGACCATCGATTGGGTTAACATGGACTGTGCCACTGACTGGCTACAAAACAGTACCAAAACAACGCACACTATCCCCCCCAAACGCATCATAGCGCCCCCCCTTTTACAACCGTCCAAACAGGCATTGATCGATCATTAGGGCAACGAAAAATCAACAATTGTTTGGGAGTCGTTTACTGCGACCGGTTAATTCCCACCCAAGCGACGGGCTAAACATATTGTATGGGGCTAGCGTCGCCCCCTCCACCGGCACAGCCGGACGGAGCCACCCCCTCTCGCTCCATTTGTCGCTAAACATATTGTATGGGGCTAGCGTCGCCCCCTCCACCGGCACAGCCGGACGGAGCC
>RHAI01000170.1 GCA_010028705.1 bacterium | reverse complement strand
AATACGGCATAAAGCCCGTACCCACAGATTGGAAAGCTTCCCTAGGCCAACCCGATTGCCCTCGCTGGGCTTGCCTGATGAAATTTTGGGCGTACTGAACAAGTAAGGGATCTACGTACAAGGTGGCTCCATCATATTCAGAACTAATCCAACCGCGAACAGTTTCGGAAGATATTTCAGGATTCTGACGCCAATAACTGCTACTGGTCGGGAACCTATCCAGCGAATATTCGGCCACTTGACCAGTGCCAAAGGTCGCGGGCAGATACCGACGAGAAGGTGAGCGAACCTCAACTAAAGCACCGTCATCGGAAGTAGAGTGTTGAGGCGGCGGGACTTCCGGGGGAAAAGAATTCCAAACCGAAATCTGACCGGATGAGGATGGCAAAAAGGATCCCAACGAGCGGTATAGTGCCAGGCGAGTACCGACCAACGCTGGTGAAAATGTGTCTGTATTTGGCGACGAATACGGCATAAAGCCCGTACCCACAGATTGGAAAGCTTCCCTAGGCCAACCCGATTGCCCTCGCTGGGATTGCATGAAGGAATTAAGGGCGTCCTGAACGAATGTGGGATCTACGGAATAGGTGGATCCATCAACTTCAAACCGAAGCCAACCGCGAACAGTTTCGGAAGATATTTCAGGATTCTGAGGAGGATGACTGAGAACGGTGCTCCCTCCAAGGATTCCCCCCAACTGGCTTGAAGCGTTCAAGCTTAACCCAACGTCGCCAATTGAAACCTCGTCGTCCGATTTCGATTCCAATACCCCTCGTATTTCCTCCACTGAGGACGGAGATGCGAAATGGCTCGGAACTCTCACAAGGTGTCTTCCTGGACTGGAAACCGCCTCCGTATCTGGTTGCGGCGGTGCCCACGCCTTGGCCTCTTGAACCGCCTCATCGATCCGGGTGCCATGGGACCTCAGGCGGGTGGTAACACGATCGAATCTTTTTGTTCAACACATTATCAGCGGTTTGTGTAATCGACTCAATGATTTTGATTGCGCGATCTGATGAGACGTCTTTTGTTCCTAACCAATCCAGTAATCTTCCGGTAGTCCCCGACTGAATAAAATCAGTGATTGCCGAATATAACTCGGTATTGGATGTCGTGACTGTGTCCTTGATCGATTTTACTGACTGATGTTTGACCTCGTCTAAAAAGGTACCGTGATGCTTGACGTAATAGGTCCCAGCTCCTACCAGTCCAGCAATCAGGACGGAAAACGCCGATAGCAATACTGTGTCGGATTTTTCCTGAGCACTCGATATCTTCTCAAACAGGCCAGGTGATTGCTCGCTAATTTGTTGCGCCAGTTCATGGAGTCGGGCCAGTTGATCACCATCCGATAACCGTCGCCTTCCCGAGCCGTCCGACGACGAGCTACCATCCAACACCGATTGGGCTTCAGTGAAGAACTCTTTAATGGCGCTAACCTGTTTCGGGTCGAGAGCGCTGAGTAGCCCCCCGCCCTTTTGACCCAGAAAACCATCCCTCATTACACCTAGAATCGAGGAAAGGGTTTGCACGGTCTCTTCAAGAGTTACCACAGTGCCATTTACCAGCTGAGTGCTATTGGTTGGCGACGGGGTCGGTAGAGACGTCGGCGACGGGGTCGGTAGAGACGTCGGCGACGGGGTCGGACTACCCGTCGGAAAGCCAGTTGGGGATCCGGTGGGTGATCCCGTGGGTAGACTGGTTGGGGATCCAGAAGGTAGAGACGTCGGCGACGGTGTAATATCAAC
>RHAI01000169.1 GCA_010028705.1 bacterium | reverse complement strand
GTGCATTTGAAAGAGTTAGGAGTGACACTCGATGGATAAAACGACGATTACCCAATACCACGCTCAATTCGAGGATGTGGCGCAAGAAGAAAATGGCGTTGAATACTGGATGGCCCGAGACCTTCAGTTATTACTCGGATATTCAGAGTGGCGAAATTTCTTAGCTGCAATTGAGAAGGCAAAAATAGCCTGCCTTAATTCGGGACATAATGTTTCGGATCATTTTGTTGGCGTCAACAAAATGATCGATATTGGTAAGGGTGCGAAGCGAGAGGTCGAGGATATCATTTTGAATCGTTACGCATGTTACCTCATCGCTCAAAATGGAGATCCTAGGAAAAACGAAATTGCATTTGCTCAAACCTATTTTGCCTTACAGACGCGTAAGCAGGAATTAATCGAAGAGCGTCTTCATCTACGGGACCGTCTCCAAGCACGGCAAAAGCTGACCGAATCAGAAACGGAATTATCAAAAAATATCTATGAACGTGGCGTTGATGAACAGGGTTTTGGTCGTATTCGGTCACGTGGGGATGCGGCCTTATTTGGCGGACACACAACTGCTCAAATGAAAAAGAAATTGGATATGCCCCCGAATCGTCCATTGGCAGATTTTTTACCCACCGTAACACTTGCCGCAAAAAATTTGGCCGCCGAAATTACCAATCACAATGTGAAGCAACATGATCTTCATGGTGAACCTTTAATTGTTCAGGAACATATTCAAAACAATACGAGTGTTCGGAATATGCTTGTCGATCGTGGGATCAAGCCGGAGGAACTTCCGCCTGAAGAGGATATCAAAAAATTAGAACGACGGGTGGCTGCTGGTGATAAAAAGGCGTTGAAGGATATTAAGAAGTTGTCGGGAAATGGAGATAGAAAATGACCGCACTGACACCCATTCCCCTACAGGATCAAGAAAATAACTTAAAACAGCTTGTAGAGTTAGGCACTTTAAAATACGAATACATATTTGGTGGGATTGAGAGTCTTGAAACAAAAGCCGGTACATTGCTTGGTTTTTTAGGCATCATCGTAACGGTAGCATTTACGGGATCAAAATCCATATTTGGCTCGCTGTTCATTTTAAACCTCATTTCATCCGTGTTCTTTTTGGTGTCAGGCGGATTTTTGTTGATGGCATTAATAGTTAAGCCTTACCGAATTGATCCGGAAATTTTGGGGTTCGCCAAACAATATCTCAACTCGAATACGTTAGACTTTAACAAACAATTAATCGCAAATATTAGTGATTCCGTTAAAAAAAACTTAGATACTCTCGATCAAAAATCCAACTGGTTTAACCGGGCTTTAATTAGCCTAACATTGGGTGTTGGAAGTCTATTGTTGTCCAATTTTGTCGCCATCATTCATATATTTTGTAAAGGATAAATCCATGTCAAATCAACCATCGGAATCAGAAATTAACATGCCAGAACCGGATATATCGGTGAGTCAGATTATGAGGAAAGGTTTTGGGGGTGAAGATTATTCGATGCCGGATGTGGATGAAAATGTTAGTCAATTTTTGAGATTTACCGGCACTCGGCCGTCCATTGGAGAAAATGATTAGGATGGATGTTGTTTGTATGTGTGGCTTCGAGAGCCTCAGCCACCTCAGCCCGCACAGTAGCCATAGCCTATACCCATTGCCTGACGATATAACCACGATGGCTGAGGCACTCGAAGCCATCGATGTCCTCGAAGGCAACGAATCCCGCAAACACGTATGGAGACTGAGGCACTCGAAGTCGGCTTTTTGTATT
>RHAI01000168.1 GCA_010028705.1 bacterium | reverse complement strand
GATTTCTTATCAAAGAAAAAACTCCCCCACCATCCTAACCTAAATATCTACTAGTATAGAATTTTAATCTCTACTAGTAAATATTATATTTTGCAGATAATTAACGCTTATTTTTCAAAAACAAATTCTGCATTTAGAGCAACCATACATGTCTGATGTCCCGCATTCCCCATCATTGTGGCCATAGACCCCCATCCATCAAAAACAATCATCCGCGCGCTCACAATCTCGATATCCGGCATTACTCTTTAGACGAAATCTATGCGCTGTTTGAATGCCGGCGTGATACCATTTCCCTGTCGGATTTGAAACGCGCCAAGCAGCGGGTTCTTATGACGCATCCGGATAAATCGGGAATGCCGTCCGACTATTTCATTTTCTATAAGCGGGCGCTGGAAATCATCGCCGCGGATTACACGGAGTTGAATCGTGTAGAGGCGAGCGATAAAAGGATGCAGGACTTGGCGCAGAATGACTACACTTATACTCACGGGGGTGGCGAAGAGGAAGAGAGGATGCGCGCCGTCGCGTCCAAAGCGGCGAGTGGCGAGAAATTTGCCCGGGATTTCAATCGTGTATTCGAAGAGCAGATGCGGCAAAAAATCGACGACTCGCGCAATGAGTGGTTCCGCGACGACCGGGCTGTGTATGATACCTCGCATGTTACAAAAGCCAATATGGCACAGAGCATGGAAGAGATAAAGACGAAACAGCGCGCCATCGTCCGTTATTCCGGCGGGGTGCGCGAATGGACTCACAGTTTAGGGACGAATTTCTACGAGGACGTAGCGGACGAATCGGAAGGCGGCAATTATATCAGCGGCGACCCGTTCGCCAAACTCAAATTCGAGGACTTGCGGCGCGTGCATAAAGATGAGACGGTATTCAGTGTGAGTGAATCGGATTACAATACTATCCGGCAATACAAAAACACGGAAGAATACAATAAAGCGCGGTCCTCTCAACAATTCGACCAAATAACCAAAGAAGAAGGCGAGAGGATATTGTTGCAAAGAGAACAAGAACGCGCGGCTAGACTGCAACAGTATCAACGCCAAGCATACGAGCAAGGAGTTGCCAATGAGAAGAAACAGGCGGCCATCAAAGCCATGTTCTTACGCATCGACAATTAACCCGGCGAATTCAATTCACATTGTGATGGTGTTGTGGTGTATTACAATGTGAATCCATTCATTACACGATATTGTCCTCGGCCTCGGCATCGTCCTCATCCTCATCCTCTCGACAATAAATTTGGTCAAAGGTGAATTGTTCTTGATTCGGTTGAGAGGATAAGGCGCCAGCGCCAGCAGAAGCAGCGGAATCTTCTGTAAAGATACTTTCCTCTCGACTCGTCTCGGAAAAATCGGATGAATCCGACCCTGAACTGGAAGACGCAATACTGTTCAAGTATTTGCGGCGATAATGCGAGCGAAGATAGCTGCAATATGCACTGGCACCCAACGCACATACTGTGGTGGCGACACTGGTCGCCGCGCTTATAGCGACTACAATGAACCAAATTGTCGAATTCTCTATCCTCTCCACCATTTGATTTTGCAAGAGGGCGGTTGGCATCCGAGTCGGCACGCTTGTCGGAACAAAAGTCGAGAGGATGAACTCGGTCGGTTCTCCCGTGGCAATAAATAAAGACAAGCGTTCTACATATTTAGTGTATTCGTGGGCCATATAAAGGGCTTTATGCTAGTCAGATAGCATATATCTATTATACGCACACGTATTTGGTTTTGCGCGAATTTCGAGTCTATA
>RHAI01000167.1 GCA_010028705.1 bacterium | reverse complement strand
GGACCAAAGAATTATGAGTTCTCCGCTCTAACCCCTGAGCTATACGCCCCTAAAATACTTCCGCTTGGATTTGAACCAAGATTGCGCTCACATCTAGAGCTTCACGAGTATAAGTCGTGGGTCTTAACCAGTTAGACGACGGAGGCGAAACCGCTACTCCGTCTTGCCTATTCGTTTGTCGTGCTTGAATGGGGGCTTCCATTTGTATTCGCCCCATAGTTTTTGTTTGAATTTTTGTTTGGCTTGAGCTTTGTCTTTGGGCTTGAGGAATCTGCTTCGCATCCGTGATTCCTCGATCACACCTTCTTCATTTACCTTGGCGGTGAACCGCTTGAGTGCCCTTGTGAAACTTTCCATGTCACGGCGGTCATGCGGATTGATTTTTAAAAACGCTCTCTCCATCGTTAACCTTTATAACTCATAGTGTAAAGTTGTCAATACTTATTTTAGCGTTTGATAAAGTCAAACTCGTATTGTTCAGCCATGTAACGGCTGGGGTCTTTGCCCAATATAACCTGTTGGGCATCCATGATGTTTGCCATCAGTCGTTCGTTCCATAAGGATTGGTCTTTATTTTTTATAAAATCGTGATAGTCCCGCACCAGTTGTTTAAGAACCCGAGTTGGTTTGTTCATGATTCCTTTTGCTCAAATCTATAGCTGTCACACAAACCCACGGCTTCATGAACCTCGTCCAGATGATTTCGCAGATAATCCACCCGCTTTTGCATGGCATTGACCAGCATATGGCTGGGTATATCATTCAAAGTTCCGTAGGGAATTTCCGGAAGTTCCAAGGTGAACGCCAAATCCAACATATAATTTACCATGTTCATTTAGCGGATTCCTTGTAGCGGGTGATCAAATCATAACACTCGCTCATGGTATCCTCCAGATGGCGGGTGCGATGTTCATGCGGACAATCCTCGTCCACGTTGCACAATAGTTGTCCCAACAATTCCACCGTTTGTTCAAGGGTCACATTCATTCGTGTTCCTCCTCATGCTCCATGTTATCCATTATGTTTTTGGCACGTTCCACCTGTTCGCTGAAATCCTCCCGCTTGGGGTCGAGACTCAGCAGATACATTTGCATCATCAGTTGCTTGGTGGTTTCAGTCATTGTTTTCCTCCCGAAGTTCCTTGATGTCTTTCTTTATCACGCTGGCTGGCATATAGTGAAACAGACATTCCAGTATATCATGCTTGGGGCTGTCCAACCATTCGTCCCAAACATAATTCTGTTCGCTTTCCGGAAGCGTGTTGATGTACTCGTATGCATTTTTATGTTTCATTCTTTTACCCTTGTAGCCCATTTTGAAAATAATGTAAAGATTTATTTTATATATTTTGGAGGGTGGGGCATCGAACCCCACCCCCCATCTTGAGCTACCTAACCGACATTCTCCTCTGCGGGTGCATTGCCAGCATCTTCACCAGCACCTTCGGCATCCTCGCCAGTTTCGGCCAGACTTGCCTTGCCAGCATCGGTCAGTTTATAGACCGCATCTTCACCCCGACCATCCTTGATAATCTTACCTTCCCGAATCAGTTGTTTGATGAGCAGATAACCCCGCTGGATATTTCCATCCACGGCGTTGGTCACATCGGTTTGTTTGATCGGCTCGGCAAGGGCAAGCACCTTCCGCAAATCCTCTTGCCAACGCACCTTGCGAGGGTCTTGAGGAGCAGGGGCGGTTCCATCATTAATGCGGGGATTATCCAAATCGAATCCGTTGTGGCCGAGACGAAGTTCGATGTTATACAATTTGCCGTAGCGGTTTTTGGTCGAGTAGATCACC